>NZ_BQWE01000009.1:0-90927 GCF_023706025.1 Sphaerotilus sp. FB-3
CTCCCAGGCCCTCTACCGCAACGCTCTTTGCCTTGATCTCGTGCTCAACTATGCGGGCGTCAGGGAGCAGTGAACGGCCCTGGGCTGCCGCTCCACCTGCTCCAGCGTCGGATCGAGACAGGCCCACGTCGGCGCGCTGCTCGTCCAGATGTTCATCGTCGGCTTGACGGACGAGGGATCGTCCAGCGTGCCCACGCGCACGACGGTGAACTGCGGGCGTGCGGACGAGTTGGCGAACAGCGACGAGCCGCAGGTCGGGCAGAACCGGCGCCGCATGGTGTTGCCGCTGTCGGCGGTGCTGGTGTATTCGCTGGTCGGGCCGTCGATGTCGAGGGCGGCGGTCGGCACCATGATGTTGACCGTGCCGTTGGCCGCCAGATGCTGGCAGTCGCGGCACCAGCAGATTCTGGTGGCAATCGGCTCAGCCGTGAGGCGGAAGCGGACGCCGCCGCAGAGGCATTTTCCGAGGCGGGTGGGCATTTAGTTTCTAGATAGTTGCAATTGACCGCTTGACTTGGGGGTCTACCGTAGCGGCGAAGCCGTGGAGGGAACCGACCAGGGTACCTTGTAAGCGGTCCTGCTCAACGGAATTTTTAGATCGCTGCACTGACTAACTCCTTCCACTCACTGTTTCCCGTCAGCGTAGAGCGGAAAATGTACTTGTTTAAACGGTCGCAATCAGGAATGGAGGAGATGGTTTCTCTAAGGCTTTTAACCATTGCTTTTGGAACCCATGGACTAAGGTGGATTTTGGCTATGCAATCGATAGAGATACTGATGTCCTTCGAGCGAAGCTCACGAGTTGAACTCTTGAATATTAGGCGAAATTCACATTCATCCGAGTAGCCGGAACTTTTAATGAAAGGAAGGTCATCTATTCGTGGCAATGTTGCTCGTAAATCGCTTAGCGTCTTGTACTCGACAAGCCCGTAGTCGAACCCCTTCGATTTGTCTATGTGCTTCAGAAGTTTATCTTTGTTAAATGTGATGCAGACACCACTTGCGTCTTTGGCGAAGACATGCCAGTGGTGGTACGTTTCAACTGTTTCTGTGAAGCAGAGGCCAAGAACGGTCTTTAGTTTTTTCTTTTCCTTGAAAACGGACATGCCGTGAGAGTCATTTTTGTCTTCCCAGTTATTTGGGTCGAGCAGAGTTATTTTCTGGCTGCGAAGGATATGCAATAGGGCACTGATATTTGTGTATCGGCGGAGGAGACTATCGCTAGTCATGTAATTCTCCGGCGCAACTTCCCGCTGAGATTGATTTTTTTCTTGAGTCTGCATTTTCTCTTTCGTATAAATAGCTAAAAATCTTGCTTTGCATGCGTAACCCGATACGCCGCCGCAAGGCCAGCCAGCATATAGAATTTTCCATTTCAGGTCTACGCTTGTCACCCCGCGACCAACCCCACCGCCAACCGATCATGCCGCTCCACCAGCGGCCCCAGATCCAGCGTCGTGAGCTGGCCTTCGCGCACCAGCACCCGCCCGCCGACGATGTTCCACGCCACCGACGGGCTCGCGCACAGCAGCAGCGCCGCCAGCGGGTCATGCACCGCGCCGCCGGCCATCGCCAGCCCTCCCGTGGGCCACAGCACCAGATCGGCCGCCATCCCCACCGACAGGTGCCCGATGTCATCCCGGCCGAGCACCTTCGCGCCGCCCCGCGTGGCGATCTCCAGCGCATCCCGCGCCGTCATCTCCGCCGGCCCGAGGTCGCAGCCGTAGCGCAGCACGCCGCCCGCGTCCATTTCCGGCGGCTGCATCGCCCGCCCGACCCGCGCCAGCAGCAGCGCCTGACGCGCCTCGTTCAGCAGGTGCGCCGCGTCATTGCTCGCGCTGCTGTCCACGCCCAGCCCGACCGGCACGCCCGCGTTCAGCATCCGCCGCACCGGCGCTATCCCTGAGGCCAGCCGCATGTTGCTGCACGGGCAGTGCGCGACCCCCGTGCCGGTCGCGGCGAAGCGGGCCAGGCCGTGCGCGTCGAGCTTGACGCAGTGCGCGTGCCACACGTCCTCGCCCAGCCAGCCCACGCTCTCCGCGTACTCCGTCGGCGTCATGCCGAACTTGAACTGGCTGTAGGCGAGGTCGTGGTCGTTCTCGGCGAGGTGGGTGTGCAGCCGCGCGCCGAGGCTGCGGGCCAGCGCCGCCGAGTCGCGCATCAGCTCCCGGCTGACCGAGAACGGCGAACACGGCGCCGCCACCACGCGCAGCCGGCTGTAGCGGCCGTTGTCGTTGTAGGTCTCGATCAGCCGCTGCGTGTCGGCCAGGATGGCCTCCTCGCGCTCGACCAGGTGGTCCGGCGGCAGCCCGCCCGCCGACTCGCCCACGCTCATGCTGCCCCGCGCCGCGTGGAAGCGCATGCCGACCTGCTGCGCTGCCTCGATCTGGTGGTCGAGCGTGACGCCGTTCGGGTAGATGTACAGATGGTCCGAACTCGTCGTGCAGCCCGACAGCAGCAGCTCGGCCATCGCCACCTGCGTCGAGACCTGCACCATCTCCGGCGTCAGCCCGGCCCAGATCGGGTAGAGCGTCTTCAGCCAGCCGAACAGCTCGGCGTTCTGCGCGGCAGGGACGGCGCGGGTGAGCGACTGGACCATGTGGTGGTGCGTGTTCACCAGCCCCGGCGTGACGACATGGCCGCGCGCGTCGATCAACTCGCCACAGGCGCGCACCTCGTCGAGGATCGGCGCCGGCACCTCGCCCGCCGCGTAGACCGCCGCGATCTGCTCGCCGCGGATCAGCAGGCTCGCGCCGCGCAGCTCGCGGCGGGTGTCGTCGAAGGTGGCGATCAGGTCGGCCTGATGGACCAGCAGCGGGCGGGGCAGGGCGGCGGGCATGCTCATGAAGCGATTGTCCAGCAAGCCCTGTGCCCTGCCGCGATCCGTCGTGGCGGGCCGACTTTCCCGTTCTCATCCTCCTAATGTTTTCCCGATCCGGCAAATAACCTCGTGTCACGATGACTGACACCGCCGCCGGTTCCCCGACCCTGCCGACCCTGCCGATCCAGCCGACTTCGCTGGATCCTGCCGATCCGGCTGCCTGGGAGGCTTTCCGCGCCCAGGCCCATCGCATGCTCGACGACATGATCGGCCACCTGCGCACGCTGCGCGAGCAGCCGGTCTGGCGGCCGATTCCCGCGGCGCTGCGCACGCGCTGGCGCGAGCCCCTGCCGGCGCGGCCGGTGCCGGTGGCCGAGCTGCACGAGCGCTTCCTGGCCGAGGTGCTGCCGCATGCGGTCGGCAACGCGCATCCGCGCTTCATGGGCTGGGTGCAGGGCGCCGGCACGCCCGAGGGCCTGCTGGCCGACATGCTCGCCGCCGGTCTGAACGCCAATGTCGGCGGGCGCGACCAGATGCCGCTCGAGGTCGAGCGCCAGGTGGTGCACTGGATGCGCGAGCTGTTCGACTTTCCCGACACCGCCTCCGGCCTGCTGGTGACCGGCTCCTCGACCGCCAACCTGATCGGCGTGCTGGTGGCGCGCACCCGCGCGCTGGGCGTCGACTCGCGCCGCGACGGGCTGGGCGCGGACGGCCTGAGGCTGGTGGCCTACACCAGCGCGGCCGCGCACGGCTGCGTCGCGCAGGCGATGGCGATCGCCGGGCTGGGCAGCGCGGCGCTGCGCCGGGTGCCGGTGGACGCCGACCACCGCATCGATGTCGCCGCGCTGCGCCGCATGCTGGCGGCGGACCGTGCCGCCGGCCTGCGGCCCTTCCTGGTGGTGGGCACCGCCGGCACGGTCGATGTCGGCGCGATCGACGATCTGGACGCGCTGGCCACGCTGTGCGCGGCCGAGCGGCTCTGGTTCCATGTCGACGGCGCCTTCGGCGCGCTGGCGCGGCTGTCGCCGGCGCTGGCGCCGCGCCTGGCCGGCATCGAGCGGGCCGACTCGCTGGCGCTGGACTTCCACAAGTGGGGCCAGGTGCCCTACGACGCCGGCTTCGTGCTGGTGCGCGAGCAGTCGGCGCAGCTGGCGGCCTTCGCCTCGCCGGCGGCCTATCTGGCGCGCCATCCGCGCGGGCTGGCGGCGGGTTCGCCCTGGCCCTGCGATCTCGGCCCCGACCTGTCGCGGGGCTTCCGGGCGCTGAAGGTCTGGTTCACCGTCATGGCCCACGGCCGCGAGCGCCTGGGCGCGGCGATCGAGGCCAATTGCCGCCTGGCGCGCCGGCTGGCCGAGCGGGTCGACGCCGACGCGCGGCTGCAGCGGCTCGCGCCGGTGGCGCTGAACATCGTCTGCCTGCGCTATGTCGGCGCGGCGCCGGACCTGGCCGACGGCCCGCCTCTCGACGAGGCCGCGCTCGACGCGCTCAACGCCGAGCTGGTCGCCGACCTGCACGAGAGCGGCGTGGCCGCACCGTCCACCACCACGATCGGCGGGCGCACCGCGGTGCGCGTCGCGCTGGTCAATCACCGCACCGTCGAGGCCGATCTCGACCTGCTGCTCGAGGCCCTGCATCACTTCGGACGACTGCGCCTGCGGCAGGCGCGGGTGTCCGGTTCAGGCCTGCCGATCCTTTCCGACGAAAGCTCCCGATGACCGTGACCGCTTCCCCGATCGCCACCCGCAAGCCGCTGCTGGGTCTGGCCACGCTGATGACGCAGGCCTTTCGCGGCACTGACCTGCGACCGCTGGCGCAGGCGCTGATCGATCGTGCCGCTGCCGATGAAGACGATGCCGAGGCGCTGATGGATCTCTCCACTGCGCTGTTCCTGCAGGGCCTGCGCGAGGTCGGTCTGGCCACCCAGGCGCAGGCGCTGCAGGTCAGCCGCCTGTACCGGCTGGCGGCGCCGTGCCCGCCGGCCCAGGGCCGGCCGCTGCGGCTGCTGGCGCTGATGATGCCCGGCGACCTGATGACGAACGCGCCGCTGCCCTTCCTGTGCGAGGGCAGCGACATCGAGCTGTCGATGCTCTACCTGCTGCCGGGCGAGCCGCTGCCCGAGACGCTGCCGCCGCATGATGTGGTGTGGACCGCGGTGTCGGAGTCGGCCGCGAGCCGCCCGCTGCTGTCGCGCCTGGAGGCGCAGCGCGCGCGCTGGGGCCTGCGGCAGGTCAACCGGCCGGGCGCCATCCTGCACACCTCGCGCGACGAGGCCTGGCAGATGCTGCACGATGTGCCGGGCCTGCTGATGCCGGCCACCGCGCTGCATGAGCGCGGCGTGCTGCAGGAGCTGGCCGAGGGCAGGCGCCCGCTGGGCACGCTGCTGCCCGATGCCGCCTGGCCGCTGATCATCCGCCCGCTCGACTCGCATGCCGGTCACGACCTGGAGAAGGTCGACACGCCGGCCGCGCTGGCGGGCTACCTGGCGGCGACCGCCGGCGAGGCCTTCTACCTGTCGAGCTTCATCGACTACCGCGGCGCCGACGGCCAGTTTCGCAAGTGCCGCGTCGTGCTGGTCGATGGCCAGGCCTTTGCCGGCCATCTGGGCGTGTCCTCGCACTGGATGGTGCATTACCTGAACGCCGGCATGACCGACTGCCCGCTCAAGCGCCAGCAGGAAGCCGATTTCATGACCGGCTTCGACACCGGCTTCGGCGCACGCCATGCGGAGGCGCTGAGCCGCATCGGTGCGCGCTTCGGTCTGGACTATCTGGTGATCGACTGCGCCGAGATGCCCGACGGCCGGCTGCTGGTCTTCGAGGTCGATCCGGGCGCGGTGGTGCACTCGATGGATCCGGAAGAGATGTTCCCGTACAAGCATCCGGCGATGCGGCGTGTCAGGCAGGCCTTCCGGGCCCTGCTGGCACGGCAGGCCGGCCGATGAGAGCGCAGATCGAGCACCGCGCCTCGTCCATCGTCCTGCGCACCCTGCTGTCCACCCGCTCGCATGCCGCCATGGCCACCGCCTCCACGCTGATCGACGACCCCGAGCTGGCCGAGGCGACCGCCTACTGGCTGACGCAGGGCGGCGACACGCGGCTGCAGCTCGATGCGCAGGGCCTGAACCTCTACGGCTGTCCGTCCCGGCCCGATCCGGGGCTGATCGCGCTGGGCTCGTCGACCGCGTCGGTGGTGTCGGCGCGCGGCTTCGAGGCGGCCTCGCGGCTGATGCTGCGCCTGGGCGCCGATCCGGGCTGCTGGCCGGGCGAGGTCGACCGGGTGCGCGCCGAGCTGCTGGCGCTCTCCGGCGCGGACCAGGTGCCCGGCACGCAGGTGGTGCTGTCGGCCTCCGGCACCGATCTGCACCTGATCGCCAGCCAGCTTCTGGCCGATGGCGACGAGGCTGCCGCGCCGCTGCAGGCGCTGATGGCCGATCCGGCCGAGACCGGCAGCGGCGTGCCCAAGGCGCTGGCCGCGCGCCATTTCAACACCCGCAGCGCCCAGGGCGCGACGGTGGTGCCCGGCCTGGCCCTGCCCGGCAGCGCGATGGAGGCGCCGCGCACCGTCGCGCTGCGCGAGATGGACGGCCGGCCCCGCTCGGTCGAGCAGATCGATGCGGACTTCACCGCCGAGGCCGAGCGCATCCTGCGCGCCGGCCGGCGCTGCCTGCTGGTGCTGGTCGATGTGTCCAAGACCGGGCTGGTGGCGCCGTCGCCGGCCTGCGCGCTGCGGCTGCGCCACCGCTGGGGCGAGCGGCTGGAGGTGCTGGTCGATGCCTGCCAGTTCCGGCTGGCGCCGGCCTCGGTGGCGGCCTGCCTGCGCCAGGACTTCGGCGTGGCGCTGACCGGCTCGAAGTTCCTGGGCGGGCCGGTCTTCAGCGCGGCGCTGCTGCTGCCGCCGGCGCTGGCGGCGCGGGCGCGGCGCCGGCCGCTGCGCTCGCTGCGGGCCTACAGCGCCCGCGGCGACTGGCCCCGGTCCTGGCCGGGCGCGCGCGAGCTGCCCGGCAGCCCCAACCCGGGCCTGCTGCTGCGCTGGGAGGCGGCGCTGGCCGAGCTGCGCCGGCTGCGCGAGGTGCCGGAGGCCGCGGTGTCCGGCTTCCTGCGCGAGTGGGGCGACGCGGTCTCGGAGCGGCTGACCGGCGATCCGGTCTTCGAGCCGCTGCCGGTCACCCCGCTGGCACGCTCGCGCGACTGGCGCACCCGCGGTGCCGACACCGCCTCCTGGGATCTGCAGCCGACGATCTTTCCCTTCCTGCTGCGCCGGCGCGAGGGACCGTCCTGGCGGCCGCTGCGTCCGGAGGAGATGGCCTGGCTGTACCGGCAGATGCGCGAGCCCCAGGCGGGCGAGCGTGTGCCGCTGCTGGCGCAGCTGCGCTTCCAGATCGGTCAGCCGGTGGTCTGCGGCGTGCGTGACGGTCAGGCGCTGACCGCGCTGCGCCTGTGCGTGGGCGCACGCGACATCTCGGCCGCCACCGCCGGCGCCCGCGGCACCGCCGAGGCGCTGACGCAGGCACGGCTGGCGCTGGACAAGCTGGCCTGGCTGATCTCCCGGCTCTGATCGCCGGGTGCGTGGTACGGACGCGGGCCGCAGCACCGCATTGGGGGCTCATTTCCGGCCTTCGCCCGCCGGACGACCTGCCTAGCATCGCGCCGAGAGCCTTGCCGCCCCTTCTGGAACGCCCATGTCCGACCTGTCCCAGCTTCCCTCCCAGCCCGCCCCCGAGGCGGGCGCTGCCTCGCTGCGGTCCGCGCTGGCCCCGGCCGCCCGGTCGCGCCGCGCGGCTGCCGCGCCCTTTGTCTGGCCGATGCCGCCGTTTGCCGCCTACCCGCCGGCCGAGCCGCAGCGCGAGCCGCTGACCGTCGAGATCGAGGGTCGCAGCGGCAACCTGATGAGCGGACTGCTGGTCGCGCTGGAGCCGGCCGCCGGCATCGCCCGGGTGCAGGTGCCGCCGGACCGGGTGTCGCTGCCGATGCGCTTCGACCAGATCCGTCGCATCACGCTGCAGGCGCCGATCCTGCCGCTGTCGCGCCGCGAAGGTCTGCCGGCGCCGGCCGAGCCGCTCAGCGAGGCGCAGGCGCAGGTGCTCGAGCATCATCCGGCCCAGCCCTTCACCGTGCATCTGGCCGGGGGCGGCAGCTTCGGCGGGGTCACGGTCGGGCATGTCGAGAACGAGGTCGGCCTGTTCCTGTTCATGCCGCTGGACGACCGGGGCGCCGTCCAGTGCAGTCTGCTGCCGCGTGCGGCCTATGACCGGGCGGTGCTGGGCGAGCGGCTCGGCGCGCTGCTGGTCGAGGAGGCCGCGGTCACGCCGGCGCAGGTCGAGCAGGCGATGCAGATCCAGAAGCGCTCGCGCGGGCAGAAGCTCGGCGAGATCCTGGTCGCGCGCCAGATCGTCACGCCCGACCAGCTGCTGGCCGCGCTCGACAAGCAGGCGCGCATGCCGATGGTGCGCCTGGGCGAGGCACTGGTGGCGCTGGGCTATCTGCGCGAGGAGCAGCTCCACGAGGTGCTCGGCCAGCAGGTCAGCGAGCGGGTGCAGCCGCTCGGCGAGGTGCTGCTCGAGCGCGACTGGGTCACGCCGCAGCAGCTGCGGGTGGCGATGGCGCGCAAGATGGGTTATCCGGTCGTCAACCTGACGACTTTCCATCCGCAGAACGAGGCCCTGGCGCGGCTGCCGCTGGAGACGGCCCGGGTGCTGGAGGTGCTGCCGCTGGTGCACCGTGCCGGCCGGCTGGTGGTGGCGATGCAGGACGTGTCGCGCCAGGCGGTGCTCGAGCAGCTCGCCGAGCTCAGCGGCTGCGCGATCGCGCCGGCGCTGGCCGGCGCGGGCGACCTGAAGGCGGCGATCGAGCGCGCCTATGCCGATCTGCCGGTGCCGGTCGATCCGGAAGCGGCCGACACGCCGGTCGCCACTGCCGCAGCCACCCCGGCGTCGACCGGGTCGACGCCCGCATCGGCCGACAGCGCCCGATCGGCGGGTGAACCTCGCGAGGCGGAGGGCCACCGTGGCGGCCGTGACCATCCGGTGCAGCAGCTGCTGGTCACGCTGGTGGCCGATGCGATGGGCAAGGGCGCCAGCGCCATCCACATCGAGAACCATCCGAGCGAGGACAAGCTGTGGGTGCGGCTGCGCCGTGACGGCCGCATGGAGCCGCACACCGAGCTGCCCGGACGCTGGCGCACCGGGCTGATGGCGCGCATCAAGTCGCTGGCCGAGCTGGATGTGGCCGAGCATCGCCGGCCGCAGTCGGGCCGGCTGGCCTTCGCGCGGCTGATGCCGCAGCACCGCATCGAGCTGCGGGTGACCACGCTGCCGACCCACGGCGGCATGGAAGACATCGTCATCGGCCTGCCGACCCGGCTCAAGGCGCTGAAGTTCGAGGCCCTGGGCCTGAGCGCGCCCGACCATGAGCGCCTGGGCGCGCTGCTGGAGCGTCCGGGCGGCGGCCTGATCCTGGGGGTCGGTCCGGCCGGCTCCGGGCGCACCACCACGCTGCTGGCCGAGCTGAGCCGGCTCAACCAGCCCGAGCGCAAGATCGTCTCTCTGGGCGAACGCCTGGAGGCGACGCTGCCGGGCGTGCGTCAGATCGAGGTCGATGCCCGCTCCGGCCGGCCGATGGCCGCCGCGCTGCAGGCGGTGCTGCAGGCCGATGCCGACGTGATCGCGATCGACGGTCTGCGCGATGTCGACAGCGCGCAGCTCGCGCTGGAGGCGGCGGCCGCCGGCCGGCTGGTGCTGGCCACCACCACCGGCCGCAACACCGCCGAGGCGGTGCAGCGCCTGCTCGACCTGGGTGTCGACCGCTGGCTGCTGGGCGACACGCTGCAGGCGGTGCATGCGCAGCGCCTGATGCGCCGGCTCTGCAGCAGCTGCCGCATGAGCCGCTCCGCACGCGAGCCCGAGATCGCCGAATGGATCGAGGGCCATTTCCACGGCGGCCATGTCGAGGCGGCCGACGAGGCGCGCGAGCAGCTGCGTGCCGACTGGCTGGCCCGCCACGGCCGCGACGGCAAGCTGCGCCGCTACCACAGCGCCGGCTGCGAGCGCTGCCGCGGTACCGGGCTGCGCGGGCGTGCGGTCGCGCATGAGCTGATGTTCGTCAGCCGCGAGCTGCGCCGCATGATCCGCGCCGGTGCGCCGGCCTGGAACCTGCACCGCCAGGCCCTGCAGGAAGGCCTGCGCACGCTGCGCCAGGATGCGGTCGAGAAGATGCTCTCCGGCCTGGTCAGCCTCGACGAGGTCCGCACCGTCAGCGACTGAGTAACCGTCTTTCGAGTCAAGCGCCGTGAAGCGATGTGTCCCAAGGCTTGTTGGTTTTGACCATGGCGTTGAGCATGGTCACGAGCTTGCGCATGCAGGCCACCAGCGCCACCTTGGGCATCTTGCCAGCGGCCTTGAGGCGGTCGTAGAAGGCCTTGATGGCGGGGTTGTGGCGTGCGGCAGTCAGCGTGGCCATGTAGAGCACGCGGCGAATCTCGAAGCGTCCGCCGACCACCCGTCTTCGGCCTTTGGAGTTTCCCGAATCGTTGGCCATGGGTGCCACGCCGACCAGGGCTGCGACCTCGCGTCGATTGAGCTTGCCCAACTCGGGCAACTCAGCGATCAGGGTGGCGCTGGCCACCGGACCGACGCCTTTGGCCGAGCGCAGCAGCTTGTCCAACTCGATGTAGTGCGCCTGGACGTGTTCGACCATCTGGGCCTCGACGTCGTCGAGCTGCTTGCGGATGGCCTCGATCATGGCTTCGATGCCTGGGCGCACCGCCGCGATGGCCAACTGCAGGCGCTGGCGCTCGGACACCAGCATGGTCAGCAACTGGCGCCTGCGCGTGACCAGGGCGGCCAGAACCTGCTGATCGGGATCGGTCAGCGGGCGCAGCAGCTTGGCGAGGTCATCACGGCGCACCAGCACGCTGGCGAACTCGGCGAGCATGCGCGCGTCGATGGCGTCGGTCTTGGCCAGGCGGCCCATGGACTTGGCGAAGTCACGCGCCTGGCGTGGGTTGACCACCGCCACGGGCAAACCCGCCGCCTGCAGCGCGCAGGCCAGCGCAGCCTCGTAGCCGCCGGTGGCCTCCATCACCACCAGCGCCACACCCAGCGGCTGCAGCGCCGCGGCCAACGCCGAATGCCCATCGGCATCGTTGTCAAAACGTCGGGCGCCGAACTGCGCGCCCAACACCGCGACATCGACGTGCGCCTTGGCCACGTCGATGCCCACCACCACTGAGGAAGCAGACATGGTCAACAGATCCCTTGCTTGTGCATGCGCTCTCGGCCAGGCCGGTGCGCGTAACCGTTCGGGCTTCGGGTTGACCAGCGCGGTGATCGTGCGCCATCGACTCAGTCACGGGCTTCAACGCCCAAGCCGTCACCAGGCTGCACGGTCCGGTCTGGCCGCCTCAACGGCGTTCAGACTCTACCGCGCTGGTCTGGTCTGAAACATACAAGCGACTGAGGTCCGAAATCCGCAGGCGTGCTCCCGCGCGCGGCGGGCCTTCAGCGCCCGCGCAGGAACAGCGTGTCGAGTTCGCGCAGCGTGACCTGGCGCCAGGTCGGCCGGCCGTGGTTGCACAGGTCGGCGCGCTCGGTGCGCTCCATGTCGCGCAGCAGCGCGTTCATTTCCTCGACGGTGAGCCGGCGGCTGGCGCGCACCGCGCCGTGGCAGGCCATCGTCGCCAGCAGCTCGTCGCGGGCGCGCTGCACCAGCGTGCTGGCCTCGTGCTCGGCCAGGTCGGCCAGCACCGAGCGCGCCAGCGCGGCGGCGTCCGCCCCCTGCAGCGCCGCCGGCACCGCCCGCACCGCCAGCACGCCCGGCGACAGTGGCGCGACATCCAGACCGAGCTGCTGCAGCGTGTCGGCATGGGTTTCCGCGGCTGCCACCTCGGCCGGCGTGGCCGCGAAGGTGACCGGAATCAGCAGCGGCTGCGAGGCCAGCGCCTGCGCTTCACCGTCGCCGTGCGTCTCGGCCACCGCACGCTTGAGCCGTTCGTAGACGATGCGCTCATGCGCGGCGTGCATGTCGACGACGATCAGGCCGTGGCGGTTCTCCGCCAGCACATAGACGCCGCCGAGCTGCGCCAGCGCGCGCCCCAGCGGCCAGTCGCCGTCGGCGGGTTCCGGCGCGGGCGCCGGGGCGGCCACCCGGTCCGGCACGGGGGACGACACGGGCGCGGTGGCGGTTGCCGCCTCCTTGGCCGGCGCGGGCGCGGGTGCGGGCGCCGGTGCGGCCGGCCGCCACGGCGCCGGCAGCTCGCGGGCATGCAGCCGTGCGGCCTGCTCGAGCAGCAGCCGGCCCTGCACCGGCGCCGGGGCGCGCCAGGCTGGCACCGGGCGAGGCGTGTTTGCAAGGGCCGGCTCGGCGCGGGGTGCTGGCGCAGGAGCCGGCTCGGACGTCGCCATCGGGGCCGGCGGCGGTGTCTCTGCGGCCGTGCCGGCCCCGGCCGGCGCGGTGCAGGTGCGCGATGGCGCCAGCGCCGCCTCGACCGCGCGGCGCACCGCCTGGTGCACCTCGCGCGAATCGCGGAAGCGCACCTCGGTCTTGGTCGGATGCACGTTCACGTCCACCCGCTCCGGCGCGATCTCCAGGAACAGCACATAGCTGGGCTGGCGGCTGCCGTGCAGCACATCCTCGTAGGCGGCGCGCACGCCGTGCGCCAGCAGCCGGTCGCGCACATGGCGGCCGTTGACGTAGACGTACTGCAGGTCGGCGCGGGCCCGCGCGGTCTCCGGCAGGCCGGCGCGGCCGTGCACCGACAGCGGCCCGAGCTGCAGCGCCACCTCGCGGCTGTCGCGCGCGAAGGCCTCGCCGAGCACATCGCGCAGGCGCTGCTGCACGTCGCCCGGGCGCCACTGCTCGACCAGCCGGCCCTCGTGCCAGACCTCGAAGCCGACCTCGGGTCGCGCCAGCGCATGGCGGCGCACCGCCTCCAGGCAGTGCGCCAGCTCGGTGGCGTCGGACTTCAGGAACTTGCGCCGCGCCGGCGTCGAGAAGAACAGCTCGCGCACCTCCACCGTCGTGCCGACGGCGCGCGCGGCCGGCTGCAGCTCGCCGGTGCGGCCGTCGATGCGCTGCGCATGCGCGGCGTCCATCGTGCGGCTGGTGATCGACAGCTCGGCGATCGAGCCGATTGCCGCCAGCGCCTCGCCGCGGAAGCCCATCGTCATCACCTGCTCGAGATCGTGCAGCGAGCCGATCTTGCTGGTGGCATGGCGGCGCAGCGCCAGCGGCAGCTCGGCCGCGGCGATGCCCTGGCCGTCGTCCTCGATGACGATCGAGCGCACGCCGCCGGCGATCAGCCGCACCGCGATGCGGGTGGCGCCGGCATCCAGCGCGTTGTCGACCAGCTCGCGCACCACCGAGGCCGGGCGCTCGACCACCTCGCCGGCGGCGATCTGGCTGATCAGCTCGTCGGGCAGCTCGCGGATCGGGCGGCGGGAGGGCGGGGCCAGCGGGGCGGTCGTCGGGGGCAGGGTCATGCCCCGGATTGTAGGAAGGCGCGGTTCAGCCCAGGTACCGGCCGGATTCGCTGAGCTGGACCAGATCGACGAAGCGCGAGCCGCCCAGATCCTGGCGGCTGAAGTCGACCGCCATGCCGGCGACGAAGAGCTGCATCACCCGCAGCGTCGCGGTCAGGCGCGGGCGCTGCAGCTGCCCGCCGCAGCGGCGCAGCGCCTCGATCAGCACCTGTGCGTCGATCCAGCCGGCCAGGCTGGCGTAGCCGATCTCCACCCCGGCGGCGCGCGCCTGCTGGCGGTAGATCTCCATCTGCCGGTCGGTCTCCCGCCAGGGATTGGGCGTGACCTGGGTGATCGCCAGCCCGCGCGCCTGCGGGCCGATGCGGCGCAGCGCCTCGTCGTCGCCGACGATCGACAGGCCGAAGAAGGCCGGATGGCGCTTCAGTCCGGCCGCCGTGGCCATCATGGCCGCGGCCTGGCTGCCGGGCACGAACAGCACCACCGCCTGGGGCGACAGCGCCATCAGCTTGCGCGAGGCCTCCTGCGCGGTCGCATCCTCGGCGGTCAGCGCGGCCGAACCCACCACCTGCAGCCGCTGCGCGGCCAGCGCATCGCCGATCAGCTTCAGCCCTTCCTGGCCGAAGGGCGAGGCGGTGTGCGCGATCGCCACCCGCTGCAGCCCGACGGTGGCCAGGTGGCGGGCCAGCACCTCGGCCTCCTGGGCATGGCCGGCGCGTGCGAAGAAGCCCACGCCCCGGCACAGCGAGCGCACCGAATCGGCCACGGCCACCGCACCGACCGCGGGCACGCCGTGCTCGCGCAGCAGTGGCTCCAGCGCGGCCAGGCTCTGGCTGCCGGCACAGCCGAACAGCGCCAGGGCCTGCTGCTCGACGATCAGCGCGCGTGCCAGCGCCAGCGCGCGCACCGGATCGCCGCCATCATCCAGATCTGCCCAGCGGATCGGCCGCCCGCCGATGCCGCCGGCCGCGTTGGCGGCCTCGAAGGCCAGGTTCGCGCCGGCCGCATGTGCGCGTGCCATCGCCGCCACCGGCCCCTGCCGGGGTGCGGTGCGGCCGATCAGGATCGGGGGGGCCGCCGCCTGCGCATGAGGCAGCAGCAGGCCCAGCGGCGCGGCAGCGCCCGCCAGGACAAGACTTCTCCGGTGCATCGATTCTTGCTTTGCTGGGTGTCAACCCCGTGTTTCATGGGGGCGAGTGTGCCCAGCGCAAAAAGTCCTGTCCGCCGTGGAAATTCGTGGATCCGGACCAGCGTGACGTAATGCGCACAACACTCGGATGCTAATCTCGCCGTCCATGGACATGATTCCCTTCCTGATCGACTTCATCCTCCATGTGGACAAGCATCTGGCTGCATTCATCACGGCCTACGGGGCCTGGGTGTATGCGCTGCTGTTCGCGATCATCTTCGTGGAGACCGGCCTGGTGGTGATGCCTTTCCTGCCCGGCGATTCCCTGCTGTTCGTCGTCGGCGCGATGTGCGGCGCCGGGCTGATGAACCTGCCGCTGGCGATGGCGCTGCTGCTGGTCGCGGCGGTGCTGGGCGACCAGGTGAACTACTCGATCGGGCGCCACTTCGGCCCCAAGGTCTTCCAGTGGGAGAACTCGCGCTTCTTCAACAAGCGTGCCTTCATGCAGGCGCACGACTTCTACGAGCGCCACGGCGGCGTGACGATCATCATCGCGCGCTTCATGCCCTTCATCCGCACCTTCGCGCCCTTCGTGGCGGGCGTGGCCGAGATGACGCGTGCGAAGTTCGTGATGTTCAACGTCATCGGCGCGATGCTCTGGGTCATCGGCCTGACGCTGGCGGGCTACCTGTTCGGCAACCTGCCCTGGGTGCAGGCCAATCTGAGCAAGATCATCTGGGCGCTGATCATCATTCCGGGCCTGATCGCGATCTTCGGTGCCTGGAAGGCGCGTCGCAACGAGGCCCGCGCCGCGGCCTGAGCGCTCAGGGCCGGCGGATGCCGGCTGCCGGCGGCGGAAATTCCAGCGGCGATTGCGGGCCGCGCATCGGCACCCGCGTCTCCAGCGCGGCGGGCTGGTAGCTCGCCACGAAGCGGCAGCCCTGGGCCGGATTCCAGGTGGACGGCAGCGCACGACAGCGCTGCTCGAGCGCCGCGCCATCCGGCCGGGCGCCGCCGCCTGCCCAGTCCAGCAGCGCGTCGACCGCGCTGACATAGGCCGCATCCGACAGGTACTCGTGACCGGCATCGCGGGTGTAGGCCTGCGCGAGCCGCTCGGCCGCTCCGGCCTCGGTGACGGTGTCGCGGAAGCGGCTCTCCATCTCGACGAAGGCGACCGGGTCGTCGATGCCGTGCAGCGCCAGCGTCGGCAGCAGCAGCCGGCCGGTGGGGTCGCCGTCGCGGGCCAGTTCGGCGCGGGCGGCCAGATCGGCGCGCAGCCGTGGCACGCGCCGGTTCAGCGCCGCGTCGTCGTCGCTGCCGCTGTAGATCACGCCCTCGTTGGTGAAGGGGTTGCGCGCGCCGAGCTTGCGTACCGTCAGCTCGCGGAAATGCCAGGTCGCCCACTGCAGATGGCCGATCAGCGCGCTCTCGGGCAGGCGCAGCACGCGGGTGAGCGTGTCCAGGCGCTTCTGCTGCTCGGCGCTGCGCTCGGCGCGCGGGCGCTGCACGCCGGTGCAGTCGTCGACCCGCTGCGCGACATCGAGCCGGGTCAGCGTCGACTCCGGCGGCATGCCCATCCACAGCGGATAGACCGGTTCGTCCGGGCGCGGATGGTTGTTGCAGACCGCCTGGTAGACCGCGCGCAGGTCGACGCGCACGTCGTAGGCACGGGTGGCGCCGGCCAGCACGCCGTTGCTCAGCAGCACGCCGTCGTAGGGCTGCGGGCCCGGCGCGGTCTGGCCGGGGCGGATGTCGGGCGTGATGTAGCGCTCGGCCATGCGTGCGGCCACCGACGCGCCCCAGCTCTGGCCGTGCAGCACGGTGCGCCGCGGCGTGCCCAGCGCCTCGACCGCGATGCGGCGCAGCCGGTCGACATCCTCGCCGGCGGCCAGCACCTCGAAGCCGCCCTGGCGGTAGCTGGTGCCGGCCCAGGCGTGGCCGGCCTGCAGCATCACCTTCCAGCGCTGCAGGTCGCCGGTGACGCGGGCCAGCGTCGGCTCGCCCAGCGACGGGCCGCCGTGCGCATGCACCACCAGCACGCCGCTCCAGTCCTTCGGCACCGCGATCCAGTACCAGGCGCCGAGATGGTCGCGCCCCGACAGGCAGCGGGTGGCCTCGGGCAGGCCGGACGGGCAGATCCGCTCGCTGGGCGCGGCGGGCCGCTCGGGTGCGGCGGCACGGGCCATCGGCAGCGACAGGGACAACAGCGCCGCCGCCGCAAGGGCGGTCAGCGCCGGACGAAAGAAGGGTGGGGCCATGCGGAAGCTCATGCGCGCAGATTACTGCACCTGCTGACGGCATCCGCATGACGGCGCCCGCTGAGGGGGCCCTCTGCCGGTTCAGAGCATGCGCACCCGCGCCAGCGGTGGATTGCGTGCGAAGTAGCGGGTGATGCCCACATACAGCGCCCGGACCAGCTGCGCCTGGTAGCCCGGATCGCGCAGCTTGTCCTCTTCCTCCGGGTTCGAGATGAAGGCGGTCTCCACCAGGATCGAGGGAATGTCGGGCGCCTTCAGCACCGCGAAGCCGGCCTGCTCGACCTGCTGCTTGTGCAGCCGACCGACCTGGCCGATGTGGCCGAGCACCTCGCGGCCGATGCGCAGGCTGTCCTGGATCTGCGCGGTGGTGCTCATGTCGAGCAGCGTGCGCATCACATGCGCATCCTTGCTGCGCACGTTGATGCCGCCGATCGCGTCGGCCGCGTTCTCGCGCTGGGCCATCAGCCGGGCGGTGGTGCTGGTGGCGCCGGAGTCCGACAGCGCGAACACCGACGCGCCACGGGCCTTCGGCGTGATGAAGGCGTCGGCATGGATCGAGACGAACAGGTCGGCCTGCACCCGCCGGGCCTTGCGCACCCGCTCCTGCAGCGGCACGAAATAGTCGCCGTCGCGGGTCAGCATCGCACGCATGCCCGGGCGGGCGTTGATGCGTTCCTGCAGCTGCCGGGCGATCGACAGCACGACATCCTTCTCGCGCAGGCCGGTCGGTCCGATCGCGCCGGGATCTTCCCCGCCATGGCCCGGATCGATCGCGACGATGACCAGCCGGTTGATGCCGCCGCGACCCGGCGGCACCGCCGGTGCGCCTTCCGCAGGCGCGGGGGCGGGCGAGGCGGCCACACGCGGCGGCTGGGGCGAGGCGGGCGGCGGCACCGTTGCGCCGTCCTGCGGCGCCACCGGGCGATCGACCCGGCCGATGAATTCGCCCAGCGCATCCTCGATGTCGGAAGCCGCCCGCTGCGAGGCCTCCGCGCTGTCGGCGCTGCTCGCGCTGCCGTTCATGCCGCTGGCGCCGATCGGCGTCTTCGCGACCGGTGCGCTCTCGCGCTCCTTGACCAGGGTCAGCAGCGGGTCGGGCGCCTTGCTCGGGTAGAGGTCGAAGACCAGCCGGTGGCGATAGGGCGAGATCGGCGCGAGCGTGAAGACCTGCGGTGCGACCTGGCGCTTCAGGTCGAAGACCATGCGCACCCGGCGCGGCTGGTTCTGGCCGATGCGCACGCCGGCGATCTGCGGGTCGTCGCTGCCGATCCGCGCCACCAGCTCGCGCAGCTGCGCGCTGAGTTCGAGCCCGTCGATGTCGATGACCAGCCGCGCCGGGCCTTCGGTGATGAAGTGCTGGGCCTCCAGCGCGACATCGGATTCGAGCGTGACCCGGGTGTAGTCGGCCGAGGGCCAGACCCGCACCGCCACCAGCGTCGCGCCGAAGGCCAGGTCGCCGGCGCCCAGCGTCAGCACCAGCGCGCCGGCCTGGCGCAGCCAGCGGCGGCGGTCGCTGGCCGTCTCCTCGGGGGCGTCGGTGCTGCTGAGGGTTTCTTCCTGGGGGGCATGGAACGGGGTGGTCATGATCGGGTCCTCCTCGCGTCCGGTTCTTCAGTTCATCGGGCTGGTCATCGGGCCCAAGGCATCCAGCAGCTGGCGGCCGTCGGGGCTGGCGGCCTGCCAGGTCACCTGGCGCCGTCCGTCGGTCTGCAGGTCCAGGGTCAGTGCCAGATCGGGCTGGGGCAGCAGGCCGGCGGCCTTGTCAGGCCATTCGACCAGCTTCAGGCCCGGGCTGGCGAACAGGTCGCGAAAGCCTGCATCTTCCCATTCCCGCGGATCGCCGAAGCGATAGAAATCGAAGTGCCAGACGCCCAGATCCGGCCAATCCGGCAATTCGTGCGGCTCGACGATCGCATAGCTGGGGCTCTTGATCCGGCCCTGCACGCCCAGCGCGCGCAGCAGGTGGCGCACGAAGGTGGTCTTGCCGGCACCGAGCGTGCCGTGCAGCGCGATGCAGGCGCGGCGGACCTGCGGCGTGCGGGCCAGCGCCTGCGCGGCGGCCTCGCAGTCGGCCTCGTCGGCCCAGGTCTGGTGGCGGGTTTCTAGAATCACCGGATGACGGATGACGATCGGGATGATGGGCAGCCGGCCCTGGACGGGCCTCGGCTGGTGCGGCAGCTGCGCGAGTGGGCGCATGCGCTGGGATTTTCCCAGATCGGCGTGGCCGATGTACATCTGGCTACAGCCGAACCGGGTCTTCTGGCCTGGCTGGAGGCGGGCTTTCACGGCTCGATGCAGTACATGGCCGCGCATGGCCTGCGCCGCGCGCGACCGGCCGAGCTGGTGCCGGGCACGGTGCGGGTGATCAGCGTGGCCATGCCCTACCTGCCGCAGGGCACGGCGCCGGGCTGGCGCGACGACGAGCGCGCCCGCGCGCAGCAGCCCGGCGAGGCGGTGATCTCGGTCTATGCGCGCGGGCGGGACTATCACAAGGTGGTGCGGGCGCGGCTGCAGCGCCTGGCCGACCGGCTTGCCGCCGAGATCGGACCCTTCGGTCACCGGGTCTTCTGCGACTCGGCGCCGGTGCTCGAAGTCGAGCTGGCGGGTCGCGCCGGCCTGGGCTGGCGCGGCAAGCACACGCTGCTGCTGGACCGCTCGGCCGGCTCGATGTTCTTTCTCGGCGAGCTTTTCGTCGATCTGGCGCTGCCGGTGGATCTGCCTGCCGAGCCGCACTGCGGGCGTTGCAGCGCCTGCATCGACGCCTGCCCGACCGCGGCGATCGTCGCGCCCTACCGGCTGGATGCGCGGCGCTGCATCAGCTATCTGACGATCGAGCACGACGGCCCGATTCCGGTCGAGCTGCGCGCGGCGATGGGCAACCGCATCTACGGCTGCGACGACTGCCAGCTCGTCTGCCCCTGGAACAAGTACGCGCGCATCAGCACGCTGGCCGACTTCGAGGTGCGCCCCGGCATGGGCGGCGCGACGCTGCTGCAGCTCTGGGCCTGGGACGAGGCGAGCTTCCTGCGCCGCACCGAGGGCAGTCCGATCCGGCGCATCGGCCATGCACGCTGGCGGCGCAATCTGGCGGTGGCGATGGGCAACGCCTGGCGCGAGACGGGTGACGCGGCGCTGGCCGAGGCGCTGCGCGCGGCCCGCGACGGTGCGGGCGAGCTGCTGGCCGAGCACATCGACTGGGCGCTGGCACAGCGGGTGTGAAGGGCGGGTGCGGGGAGGGCGGCGGGCTCAGCCGCCGTGCAGCGCCTGGAAGGCCGCCAGCGCCAGCGGCAGGCCGATCATGCCCAGCAGCGTCGAGGCGGTGACCAGACCGGCGACATAGGGTCCGTCGCCGCCCATGCGTGCGGCCAGCACGAAGCAGCTCGACGCGGTGGGCATCGCGGCGAACAGCAGCAGCACCTGGGCCTGGCCGGTCGGCAGCCCGAGCAGCAGGCCCAGCCCCAGTCCGACGGCCGGCAGCAGCGCATGGCGGATCGACAGCAGCGCCGCAGCCAGCCCCGGCGCCTTGCGCAGCCCGCCGAACTGCAGGCCCGCGCCCACCGCCATCAGTCCCAGCGGCAGCGCCGCCGCGCCGATGCGCGAGAGCGTGGTGGCCACCGGCGCCGGCAGCTGCAGGCCGGCCAGATTGCAGGCCAGTCCGGCCACGGTGGCCAGGATCAGCGGATTGCGGATCAGCTCGGCGCCGATGCGGTGGCCGCCGTGGCGCGCCAGACACCAGACCGCACCGACATTGCACACCGGCACGCACAGCGCGATCAGCAGCGCGACCCAGGCCAGTGCCTGCGCGCCGCCCAGACGCTCGGCCAGGGCCAGCGCGACATAGGAATTGAAGCGGAAGGCCACCTGCGCGCCGCTGGCCTGCAGCTTCGGGTCGATGCCGGGCAGCCAGCGCAGCGCGGTCGCCAGCGCGATGCCGGCCAGCACCGTCAGCACGCCGCCTGCGGCCAGGCCGGCGGTGGCGGCCGGCGCCAGCGGGCTGCGCACGATCGACACGAACAGCAGCACCGGGAACAGCAGCCAGTAGACCAGCCGCTCGACGCTGTCCCAGACCGGGCGGTTCAGCGCGGTGCGGTGGCAGATCGTCCAGCCAGCGACGATCAGCAGGAAGTCCGGGAGCAGCAGCAGGGCGGTGTCGAGCATGGCCGCAGCGTAGCCCGGCGCTCGAGGTTTTCCACTACGCGCGATCCACAGCAGCGGCTGCGGCCTTAGGATCGCGCGATCCTTGTCCTTGCTGCCGCTTCCCTGGAGTCCGCTGAATGAATCGTCGTCCGGTCCTTGCTGCCCTGGCCTCGCTGGCCGTCGCTCCGTTGTCGCTGCCGGTGCTGGCGCAGAGCTATCCGTCCAAGCCGGTGCGGGTCGTCGTGCCGTTCGCGCCGGGCGGCACCACCGACATCATCGCCCGCATCATGTCCGAGCGCATGGGTGCGGCGCTCGGGCAGACGGTGGTGGTCGAGAACAAGGCCGGCGGCGGCGGCATCGTCGGTGCGGCCGAGCTGGTCAAGGCGCCGCCCGACGGCCATGTGCTGGGCATGGCCACCGTCTCGACGACGGCCTCGAACCCGGCGATCAATCCCCGCACGCCCTACAACCCGCTGAGCGACTTCACGCCGATCATCAATCTGGCGGCCACGCCCAATGTCATCGCGGTGCATCCGAGCTTTCCGGCGCGCGACTACAAGACCTTTCTCGCGGTGCTGAAGAAGAGTCCGGGCCGCTACAGCTATGCCAGCTCCGGCACCGGCGGCATCGGGCATCTGCAGATGGAGCTCTACAAGAACCTCGCCGGTGTCTTTGTCACCCACATCCCGTACCGCGGCGCGGGGCCGGCGCTCAATGACACGGTTGCCGGTCAGGTGCCGATCATCTTCGACAACCTGCCCTCGGCTCTGCCCTTCATCCGCGAGGGGCGGCTGATCCCGATCGTGGTGGCCGCGCCCGAGCGTCTGGCGGTGCTGCCGAATGTGCCGACCTTCAAGGAGGTGGGGCTGGAGCCGGTCAACCGCATGGCCTTCTACGGCTTCGTCGGTCCGAAGGGGCTGTCGCGCGAGGTGGTCGACAAGATCTCGGCCGCGGCACGGCGCACGCTCGAGGATGCAGCGGTCAGGAAGCGCATCGAGGACACCGGCTCGCTGATCGTGGCCAACACGCCCGAGCAGTTCGCTGCGCAGATCCGCTCGGAGTTCGAGGTCTACCGCCAGGTCGTGGAGAAGCAGAAGCTGACGCTGGAATGAAGAAGGGCCGGTCGAGAGACCGGCCCTTCGGCATGTTCTGCAGCATGTCCTGCATCTGGCGGACCGGCTCAGCCGGCCCGCGATCCCGAAGGATCGATCAGAAGTTGTGGCGCACGCCGACCGCGACCGAGCTGAAGTCGGCGCCGTCGACACCGGTGGCGTAACCGACGTTGGCCTTGTTGTCGACCTTGGTCACGAAGCCGTAGACCTTGGTGCGCTTGCTCAGGTTGTAGTTGTAGCCGAGCGTGGCCTGGGTGGCTTGGGTGTCAGCCAGGTCGCCACGCTTGCCGGCGTAGCCGACGTTGACATGGAACTCCGAGGCGCCCAGGGTGTACATGCCAGCGACGCGGAAAACATTCCGGGACGCGTCGTTGATTTCGTCACGCTGGGCGTAGGCGGCCAGCGTGAACGGGCCCATGCCGTAGGAGGCACGCACGGCGAACTGGTTGTCCTGGTCGGCCTTGGTGTAGCCGGCGCCCAGTTGCAGCTTGCCCAGGTCGTAGTTCACAGCCAGGTCGACCGGACGCTTGCCGTTGGTGCCGCCTTGGGCGACGGTGCCGGCAACGGCTTCGGCGATCGAGGCTTCAGCCCACAGGCCCTTGACGAATTCCGGGGTGCGGTAGGCAACCTTGTTCACGTTGCTGCCGAAGTAGGTGTACAGCGCGTCGGCCGAGGTGCCGGTGTTATGGTTGTGCATGCTCACCACGTCGGCGGTGGCATAGAGCGACTCCTGGATGAAGTTGCCCAGGCGCAGCATGCCCAGCTTGCTCGACAGGTAGACCTCGGACTGGCGGCCCCAGAAGGTCGAGGCAGCCGCGCCGGTGGTCGGGTCGAAGCCGTGCTCGATGATGAAGCCGGCCTTCAGGCCGCCGCCCAGATCTTCTTCGCCCTTGAAGCCGATGCGCGAGTAGTTGTCCTCCAGCACGGTCTGCGTGTCGCTGCCGACTTTCTGGCGCTCGGCGGTGACGTTCAGGCGGCCGTACAGGGTGACGGAGCTTTGGGCCAGAGCCGCGCCGGAGGCCAGGGTGGCCAGCACGGCCAGAGCGATGGAGCGCTTGATCATGAGTTTCGTCCTAGAGAAGAGGAGTGAATTCGGGGTCCACGGCTTGCTCGAAAGGCGCCGATTGCGATCCATTCTAGGAGCGAAGATTCGGGGATATGCTGATTTGACGCGCTTGACGTGACGGAAGACGGTGTGTTTCGTTGTGATGAAACAACGCGGCACAAGGCTTGTGCGGTCTTCGCATCAGCCTCGGGCGTGATGCACCACACCGGGTTCGATGGGGCGCCGCCACGCCTGCGGTGTCCGTGGCCGTGGGGACAGGTCAGCGGCCGCGCAGATGCGCCGGGGCCTCCAGTCGCCGCGCCAGCATCGTCAGCACCAGGGTCAGGATCAGGTAGATCGCCGAGATCGCCAGATAGGGTTCCCAGTAGCGCGAGTAGGCGCCCGCGACGGTGCGCGCGGCCAGCGCGAGCTCGGCCAGGCCGATGGCCGACACCAGCGAGGAGTCCTTGATCAGCGTGACGCCCTCGTTGACCAGCGCCGGCATCATGCGCCGGAAGGCCTGCGGCAGGATCACGAAGCGCATGCTCTGCGCGTGGGTGAAGCCCAGCGAGTAGGCCGCCTGCGTCTGGCCAAGGTGGATGCTCTGGATGCCGGCGCGGAAGATCTCCGAGATGTAGGCGCCGGCATTCAGGCTCAGCGCCACGCAGCCGGAGAAGAAGGCGCCGTGTTCCTGGCGGAAGGTGCGTGCGACCTCGCCCGACAGCAGCAGGCCGGTCTCGGGATGGACCAGCGCCGGCATCAGCGCGAAATGCACCAGCAGGATCTGCACGAACAGCGGCGTGCCGCGGAAGAAGGTGACATAGGCGGTGGTCAGGCCGCGCAGCAGCTTCATCAGCAGGGCCGTCGTGCCCGAGCGGGGCTTCGGCGCGCTGGCCGAACTGCTGATCAGGCCGAAGGCCACGCCCAGCACCAGTCCGGCCAGGATGGCCACCAGGGTCAGCTTGATGGTGGTCACCACGCCAGCGGCGAACAGCGGGCCGTAGCCGGCGAGGATGTCCCAGCGAAGATCCATGATCGGGAAGGAAGGAAAAAGAAGGTGGAAGGTTCGGCACAGGCGGGTCATGCCCGTGGCAGGTGCGCGAGTCTACGCGCCACGCCGGCCGATGTTGAGCCGGACCCACCCTGAGCGGCTGCGGCCCGTCTCGGCATGGCCTGTGCATGGTGCTGGCATGGCGCAGGCATGACTTCAGCGAGCAAGAGGGGTGCCATCGCAGAATATGTCACGAAAAGGAGCAGTTCCCCTTGGACGTGCCTGCTTCCTGAGGGCTACTGCAGTGCATCAATTTCTCGAGGACGTCGGCATCATGGACGCTCAGGGAGCAGGGAAAGACACCGTG
Source organism: Sphaerotilus sp. FB-3 (assembly GCF_023706025.1). Taxonomy (NCBI): domain Bacteria; kingdom Pseudomonadati; phylum Pseudomonadota; class Betaproteobacteria; order Burkholderiales; family Sphaerotilaceae; genus Sphaerotilus; species Sphaerotilus sp. FB-3. Next base: position 24,332 of record NZ_BQWE01000009.1, read on the forward strand.
TCGGATACAGCGCCGGGCTCAGGGCCGCAAGCTGGTGGCCTGCGTGCGAGCGCCCCGCCGCAGGACGGGGGCAGCCTCTGGGCGGCCGGTGCCGATCTCACGCGCATTCTCTTCCGGGGCCTGCCGGATCTGGCCTGGCTGAAGGATCCGCAAGGGCGCTATCTCTGCTGCAACGCCGCCTTCGAGCGCATCGTCGGCTGCACCGAGGCCGAGCTGCGCGGCCGCACCGACGTTCCGGCTACCCGGCCGAGGAGGTGATCGGCCGCAACCCGCGCCTGCTGCACTCCGGCCGGCAGGGGCCGGCCTTCGCGGCCCGGATGTGGCGCCAGCTGGCGGTGCATGACCGCTTCCAGGGGGAGTTCTGGAACCGGGCGCGTGATGGCCGGCTGTATCCGCTGCTGCAGACGATCACCGTGCTGCGCGACGAGGTCGGGCGCATCACCCACTATGTCGGCGTCGGCACCGATCTGTCGCGGCTGCACGAGGCCGAGCAGCGCTCGCATCACCTGCGGCTGCATGACACGCTGACCGATCTGCCCAACCGCCAGGTGATCGCCACCCGGCTGCACGAGGCGATCGAGACCCGGCGCGGCAGCGATCGGGCCGGCGGGGTGACGCTGCTGGTCATCGGGCTCGATGGCTTCAAGTCGATCAACGATTCGCTGGGCCATGCCGCCGGCGACCGGGTGCTGGTCGAGATGGCCGAGCGGCTGCGGGTGCTGGCTGGCGGGCAGAGCTTCGTCGGCCGGCTCGGCGGCGATGAATTCGTGGTGATGCGGGCCGATGCCGGGCTGGAGCGGGTGCAGGCCGAGGCGCGCGACTGGCTGGCCGCGCTGGCCGAGCCGATCGAGCTGCAGGGCCATGAGGTGACCATCACCGTCTCGATCGGCCTCGGGCACTTTCCGGAGGACGGCGACAGCGCCGACACGCTGCTGCGCCATGCCGAGAGCGCCCTGCGCGGCGCCAAGGGCGAGGGCCGCAACACGCTGCGTCGCTACGATCCGCTGCAGCCCCAGGCCTCGCTGGAGCGGCTGCTGCTGCTGTCGTCGCTGCGCCGTGCGGTGCCGGCCGGCGAACTGCACGCCTGGTACCAGCCCAAGCTCGACCTGCACAGCCGCGAGCTGGTCGGCGCCGAGGCGCTGGTGCGCTGGCTGCATCCGGAACTGGGCTGGGTGTCGCCGGCGCAGTTCATCCCGGTGGCCGAACAGACCGATCTGATCGTGGCGATCGGCGAGCGCATGCTCGACACCGTCGCGGCGCAGGTCGCGCGCTGGCATGTGCAGGGGCGCGGCTGGCTGCCGGTGGCGGTGAACCTGGGCGCACGCCATTTCGCCGACGCGGGCCTGCCGGCGCGGCTGCAGGCGCTGCGCGAGCGCCACGGCCTGCCGCCGGGCGTGCTGGAGCTGGAGATCACCGAGTCGATGCTGATGACTGCCGGCGGCGCGCCCGAGCAGCGTCTGGCCGAGCTGCGCCAGGCCGGCGTGAAGCTGTCGATCGACGACTTCGGCACCGGCTACTCGAGCCTGTCCTACCTGAAGCGGCTGCCGGTCGACACGCTGAAGATCGACCGCAGCTTCGTCGCGGCGATCGAGAGCGACCGCCGTGACCTGAGCATCGCCACCACCATCATCGCGCTGGCGCGCGGCCTGGGCCTGACGGTGGTCGCCGAGGGCGTCGAGACCGAGGGCCAGCGCGAGCTGCTCGAGCAGGAAGGCTGCGCCCAGGGCCAGGGCTGGCTGTTCGCGCACGCGATGCCACCGGCCGAGTTCGAGGCCTGGTGGCAGGTCTGGGCCCCGTCACCGGGGCCGCAGGATCACTTCGATGCGGCGGCGGCAGCCGGTGCGGCGCCGAACCAGCTGGCGTAGATCTTGTCGTAGGTGCCGTCGGCCTTGATGTCGGCCAGGCCCTTGTTGATCTTCTCCAGCAGCTCGGCATTGCCCTTCTTGACGACGATGCCGTACTGCTCGGGCGTGAAGGAGGTGTCGCTGACGGTCTTGAACTTGGAGCCGGCGTTGTTGGCCACATAGTGGATGACCACGCCGTTGTCGGCGACGACCGCGTCGACGCCGCCCGACTCCAGCTCCTTCAGCGCCAGCGGGGTCGACTCGAAGCGCTTGATCGCGGTGCTTTCCTTGCCGATCAGCTTGGTCACCACCTCGTCGCCGGTGGTGCCGGTCTGCACGCCGACCTTCAGCGTCTTCAGGTCCTCGAACTTCGCGACCTTCGAGTCTTCCTTCACCGCGATCAGCTGCTGCGCGTCGAAGTAGGGCGCCGAGAAGTCCATCGTCTGCTTGCGCTCGTCGGTGATGGTGATCGCCGACACCAGCAGGTCGCGGTCGCCCTGGGCGACGGTGTTGAACATGCCCTCCCAGGGCGTGTTGACGAACTTGACCTGGATGCCCGCCTTCTGCGCCACTGCCGAGACCACGTCGATGTCGAAGCCGACGATCTCGCCCTTCTCGTTCTGCGACTCGAACGGCGCGTAGGCGGCATCGGTACCCACCACATAGACCCGTGCGGGCGGCGCATCCGCGGCCGAGGCGGCGGCCGCCGGCGCGGCTTCTTCCTTCTTGCCGCAGGCGGCCAGCGTCAGCGCGACGGCCAGGGCGGCGCCGGTCTTCAGGAAACGTCGGGTGGTCAGGGAGATCGTCATGGAAGTCCTTCTGGGAATACAGGAGTACCTTGCAGTTTAGGGGCCGTCCGCACTGGCGGCCACTGCCCGGAGCTGGAGTCCTGACTCAACGCAGATTCCATGCCGGGGCCGGATGCGGCCTGCGGTGTTTCACGCACCCCCGAATCGGACGGAAAACCGTCCGGCTCAGGCGGCCAGGCGTCCGGCGGGGCGGATCTCCGCGCCTGCGGCGCGGCGCACCGCACCGCCTTACCGCCTCACTGCATCGTGCCGCTGCCGCTCGGGTGGTCGGCGGCCGGCACGAACAGCGCGCTGGCGTCGATGCGGTCGAAGGTGTACTTGGCGCCGCAGAAGTCGCAGCCGACCTCGATCTCGCCCCGCTCTGCGATCACCGAGTCCACCTCCTCGCGGCCCAGGCCGACCAGCATGCGCGCGACCCGATCGCGCGAGCAGGTGCAGCCGAAGCGCGGCGTCTGCGGCTCGAACAGGCGCAGGTCTTCCTCCCAGAACAGCCGGCGCAGGATGGTCGGGGTGTCGAGCGCGAGCAGCTCCTCGCGCTTGAGCGTCGCGGCCAGATGGGCGATGCGGTTGTAGCCCTCGTGCAGCCGCGCCTCATCTTCCTCGGAGCGCACCTCGAGGTTGCCGGCGCCCTCCAGCGGCAGGCGCTGGATCAGCAGCCCGGCGGCGACCTGGTCGTCGGCGGCCAGGATCAGGCGGGTCTCGAGCTGCTCGGACTGCAGCATGTAGTGCTCGAGCACCTCGGAGAGCTGCTGCATCGGCTCACCCTGCTCGCCGTGCAGCGGCACGACGCCCTGGTAGGGCTGCTGGCCGGGCTGGCGGTCCTTGGGGTCGAGCGTGATGACGCAGCGGCCCTGGCGGTTGGCGTCGAGCATGGACTTCAGCGAGGCCTCGGCCGGCACGTCGCCCACCACCTTGGCGGTGGCGCGCACCGTCAGGTCGGGCTGGGCCTCGGCCACCGCCAGCTTGACCGGGCCGTCGCCCTGGATCTGCAGCACCAGCGCGCCGTTGAACTTGATGTTGGCTTGCATCAGCGTGGCCGCGGCGCTCATCTCGCCCAGCAGCTGGCGCACTGGCGCCGGATAGCCGCCGGCGGCCTGGCGCCGCGCCAGCATCTCGGTCCAGGTGCCGGTCAGGCGCACCAGCACGCCGCGCACCGGCAGGCCTTCGAAGATGAACTTGTGCAGCTCGCCGCCGTGGATGGTCATGGACAGGTCCTTGTTCGGGAAGAAAGGGGAGGCAGGTGCGGGCACCGGGGCGCAAGTCAAGGTCAGCGGTCGATGCGGCGCAGCCCGTCGCGGTGGCGCCGGGCGTTGTCGACATAGTGGGCCGCGCCGTGCTGGAAGCGCTCGGCCTCCTCGGGCGTGAGCGTCTTCACCACCTTGGCCGGGCTGCCCAGGATCATCGCGTAGTCCGGAAACTCCTTGCCCTCGGTGACCAGGGCGCCGGCGCCGACGACGCAGTGCCGGCCGATGCGCGCGCGGTTGAGCACGATCGCGCCGATGCCGATCAGCGAGCCGTCGCCGATGCTGCAGCCGTGCAGCATGCACTGGTGGCCGACGGTGACGTTCTCGCCGATCACCAGCTCGATGCCGGCGTCGGTGTGCAGCACCGAGTTGTCCTGGATGTTGCTGCCGCGGCCGATGCGGATGCGGTCGGTGTCGGCACGCACCACGACGCCGTACCAGACGCTGCTGTTCTCGGCCATCTCGACCTGGCCGATGACATCGGCGCTGTCGGCGATGTGCGCCGTCTCGTGGATCTGCGGAATGTGCTCGCCGAGCTGATAGAGGGCCATCGTCTCTCCTTGAAACGGTAACGGTGCGGCGGAAGGGGGCAGAATTCTACGGATGGACCTGAGACAGATGGCCCTGGGGGCCTTGTGCGTGACCGATCCGGTGCGCAAAGCATACGCGGTGCAGTCGCTGTGGGCGCAGCTCGAGGCGCGCGATCCCGGCCTGCGCATCGACACCGCGCAGCTGATCGCCGCGCCCGAGGGGCTGCCGGGCCGGCCGCCGCTGCCGCGGCTGGTGCCGGCGGTGGAGGTGCCGCCGCGTTCGCCCTTCACGCCGGAGGGGCGTGCGGCGCTGCTGCATGCGATCGCGCACATCGAATTCAACGCGATCAATCTGGCCCTGGACGCCGTCTTCCGCTTTCCGGGCCTGCCGGAGAAGTTCTACATCGACTGGATGCGCGTCGCCGCCGAGGAGGCGAAGCACTACCTGCTGCTGGCCGCGCATCTGGCCACGCTCGGCCATGTCTACGGCGACTTCGACGCGCACGATGGCCTGTGGACGATGACCTGGAAGACGCGCGGCGACTTCGTCGCCCGCATGGCGCTGGTGCCGCGCACGCTGGAGGCGCGCGGGCTCGATGCCACGCCGCTGATCCAGGCCAAGCTGCGCAAGGCGGGCGACCTGGCGGCGGTCGAGATCCTCGATGTGATCCTGCGCGAGGAGGTCGGCCATGTCGCCATCGGCAATCACTGGTACCGCTGGGCCTGCGAGCGCGAGGGGCTCGATCCGGTGTCGCACTACCGCGAGCTGGTGCGCCAGTACGCGCCGCCGCGGCTGCGCCCGCCCTTCAACCGCCAGGCGCGGCTGGATGCCGGCTTCAGCGAGACCGAGCTGGCCTGGCTCGAGGCAGGATCGCCCACGGACGAGACGGCGCCCTGAAGCCGCGCCGGTGGGCCGCGTCCGCCCGGCCGCGCACCACCGCCGAGGTGGCGCGGTCGAGCGGCGGCGCGGCGGGGGCGGGAGCCTGCGCGGTCGGTGCCGGCGCCGGCCGTGACAGCCAGTGCCGGCGCAGCGCCAGCGCCGGGCGCTCGATCAGCCGCCAGGACAGCCAGCCGATCGCCCAGCACAGCGTGCCGCTGGCCAGCAGGTAGAGCATCGCCACCGCAGGATCGGCGCTGCTGTCGCTGCCGGTGAGCTGGCGCAGCAGCGGCAGCCCGATCAGGTCATGCACCGGCTTGTGGAAGAGGTAGATCGCGTAGCTGTAGCGGCCGAAGCTGGCCAGCACCCGGCCGCGCAGCAGCCGGCTGGCACCGCCCTGCAAGGCACCACGGGCGTGGGCGCGGTCCACCAGCACCGCCCAGGCGATGATCGCGGTGCAGCTCAGCGTCAGCAGCGTGTAGCCGCCAATCTGCGCCGCGTCCCCCAGGCGCCGGAAGCCGCCGCTGAAGGCCGCGGTCAGCAGCAGCAGCACGATCGCCAGCCGCAGCAGATGGGCGCTGCGCCAGCGGGTCGCGCCGTGCAGCGCGCGGCCTGCGTCCCAGACCGCCAGCGCGGCACCGGCGGCCAGCGCATCGATGCGGCTGATGGTGAAGGTGTAGACCGCCTCCTGCGGCAGGCCCAGGTTGAGCATCAGCAGCCGCGCCAGCGGGCTGGCGGCGATCAGCACCAGGCACAGCAGCCAGACATCGCGCAGGCCCATGCGCCACAGCAGCAGCGGCCACAGCAGATAGAACTGCTCCTCCACCGACAGCGACCAGACATGCGGCAGCGGCCCGCCGCCAGGCTCGAAGGGCGTGGTCCAGTTCGACAGATGCAGCCACAGCCAGGCGGTGCTGAAGTGCGAGGGGTGCGGCAGCGTCACGCCCAGCATCGGCAGCGCGACGGTCAGCAGCAGCAGCGCGATCCAGTACAGCGGCAGGATGCGCAGGCCGCGCTTGACCAGGAAGTCGCGCATCCAGCCGGGCTGGCCACGGCTGGCCAGCAGGCCGCGGGTGATCAGGTAGCCGCTGAGCACGAAGAAGAGCTGCACCCCGATCCAGCCGACATAGAGCGTCTCCTTCAGCAGCGCCACCGCCAGCGGCCGGTCGGCCGCCGGTGCCAGCACATCGAGGTTGTGCAGCAGCACCAGCACGATCGCCAGGCCGCGCAGGCCGTCGAGCGAGGGCAGGTGCTCCGGCCGGTCGGCCAGGGCACGGCGGGCAGCGTTCGAGGTGGAGGGCAGGGCGGTCGGCTTCACCCGATCGATGCTGCCACATCCTGTTACGTGTGGGCTGATCGGGCCAGCCCGTGCCGCTCGCATGCGGGATCGCCGCAGCGGCCGCAGACATGATTCCACCGGATCTTCGGCTTCGGGCCGCGGCTGCGCTGCCACGCCTGCCAGGCGGCCCATGCCGCCTGCAGCCGGACCTCGCCCTGGCCGGCGATCACCGAGAAGCCCAGCCCCGCGCCCAGCAGCAGTCCGCGCAGCAGCCGGTCCACCGGCGCGCGCACCTGCGGGCCGTCGCGCTGCAGCCCGTCGGCGACCCAGGGCAGGTCGGTGGCCATCAGCAGCGTCAGGTCGGCCTGGCGATGCGCGGCCAGCGCCGCCTCGTGCAGCGAGCGGTCACCGAAGATCAGCTCGCTGTAGACCGCGGTCATCAGCGAGGTGGTGTCGGCCACCACCACATCGACCGGCAGCAGCCGCGCATGCCGAGCCGCGGCGATGCGCCGGCTCTGCTCGGCGGCGATCGCGGCCTGCTCGTCGGGGCGGGGCGTGCGGCCGTGCTGTTCGCAGAACTCGCGCAGGTATTCGTCGATGCAGACCGCCTCCAGCCCGTCGGCGCGCAGCCGGGCGGTCAGCGTGCGTGCCAGCGTCGACTTGCCGCAGCTCTCCGCGCCGACGATGGCGATCAGCGCCGCCGGCCGCGCCGCACCCAGGCCCGGGTTCACGGCTGGCGGACCTGCGCACGCCAGGCTTCCCAGCCCAGCGCCGACAGCACGACGAAGATCGCGTACAGGATGACCGTCAGGTACAGGCCCTTGTAGGCGAACAGCGCGGTCGCCACCAGGTTGACGCCGATCCAGGTCGGCCAGTTCTCGACATACTTGCGCGCCAGCAGCCACTGGCCGATCAGGCTGAAGGCGGTCGGGAAGGCATCCCAGTACGGCACGTCGGTGGGCGTGCGGGTGTCGAGAAACCAGCCGATGGCCGGCCACAGCAGCAGTCCGGCGCCGAAGACCGGCAGCCAGGCGCGCCGCGGCAGATGGCGCACCTGCAGCGGCGCACCCTGGTCGGTGCCGCGCAGCCACTGCCACCAGCCCCACAGCGAGACCACCGCGAAGAAGATCTGCAGCGAGCCGTCGCCGTAGAGCTGGTAGCTCCAGAACAGCCCGAAATACAGCAGCGAGGACACGATGGCCAGCGGCCAGGCCACCGGCATCACCCGCATGTTGGCCGCCACCATCGCCAGCGACAGCACGAAGGCCACCATTTCCAGCCAGGTGAAGGGGGCCTCCCACAGCGTGAAGGCCGGCACCAGCAGCGGCTGCAGGGCCAGGGTCAGGGCATCGGGGGTGGGCGTGGTCATGGCGGCGTTGGGATCCAGACAATCGGGAAAAAGCGGGCCGCGATCATGGCACGGCATGGAACCCCGTCCATGCGGGTTGCTGCGGACCTTGAAAAAGCTTCATGGCGCGGGCCAACAACTCTCAATCCGCGCGCAGGAGGCTGCCGTGATCATCGCGCACCCCGTTCCGAACCCGCCCCGGGAGGAGACATGAGCCTGATTCGAACAGAACCCTCGGAAGATCGCCCTGAGCGCGCTGCCCACGCCGGTCGGCCCGATGCCGCGGCCGTGCTGGCGCGCCTGCGCGAGGTGCTGCCCGCACATGCGCTGCTGTCGCGCCGCGGCGAGCTGACGCCCTACGAGTGCGACGGCCTGACCGCCTACCGCGAGCGTCCGCTGCTGGTGGCGCTGCCCGAGACCGAGGCGCAGGTCGCCGCGGTGCTCAAGGCGTGCCACGCGATGGGCGTGCCGGTGGTGGCGCGCGGCGCCGGCACCGGCCTGTCGGGCGGCGCGATGCCGCACCGCGACGGCGTCACGCTGTCGCTGGCGAAGTTCAGCCGCATCCTGCGGCTCGATGCCGAGGCCGGTCTGGCGGTGGTGCAGTGCGGCGTGCGCAACCTCGCCATCAGCGAGGCGGCCGCGCCCCACGGCCTGTACTACGCGCCCGATCCGTCGAGCCAGATCGCCTGCACCATCGGCGGCAATGTCGCCGAGAACTCCGGCGGCGTGCACTGCCTGAAGTACGGCCTGACGCTCCACAACGTGCTGAAGGTGCGCGGCTTCACCGCCGAGGGCGAGCCGGTCGAGTTCGGCGGCGAGGCGCCCGACATGCCAGGGCTGGACCTGCTCAGCGTGGTCGTCGGCAGCGAAGGCATGCTGGCGGTCATCACCGAGGTGACGGTCAGGCTGGTGCCGAAGCCCCAGCTGGCGCGCTGCATCATGGCGAGCTTCCCCACGGTGGAGGCCGCCGGCGACGCGGTGGCGGCGGTGATCGCCGCCGGCATCATCCCGGCCGGGCTGGAGATGATGGACAAGCCGATGACCGCCGCGGTCGAGGACTATGTGCACGCCGGCTACGACCTGGACGCCGCGGCCATCCTGCTGTGCGAGAGCGACGGCACGCCCGAGGAGGTCGAGGAGGAGATCGGCCGCATGAGCGCGGTGCTGACGCGCTGCGGCGCCAGCCGCATCGAGGTCAGCCGCGACGAGGCGCAGCGCCTGCGCTTCTGGTCCGGGCGCAAGAACGCCTTTCCGGCCTCGGGGCGCATCAGCCCCGACTACATGTGCATGGACTCGACCATCCCGCGCAAGCGCCTGGCCGACATCCTGCGCGCCATCGCCGAGATGGAGCAGAAATACCAGCTGCGCTGCTGCAACGTCTTCCATGCCGGCGACGGCAACCTGCATCCGCTGATCCTGTTCGATGCACAGGACCCGGACCAGCTGCGCCGCTGCGAGCTCTTCGGCGCCGACATCCTGGAGACCAGCGTGGCGATGGGCGGCACGGTGACCGGCGAGCACGGCGTGGGCGTCGAGAAGCTCAATTCGATGTGCGTGCAGTTCTCGCCCGCCGAGCGCGAGGCGATGCTGGCGCTGAAGACCGCCTTCGATCCGTCCGGCCTGCTCAATCCCGGCAAGGTCATTCCGACGCTGCACCGCTGCGCCGAATACGGCCGCCTGCATGTGCGCCGCGGCCTGCTGCCGTTTCCCGAACTGGAGCGTTTCTGATGAGCGTGGTGAAGAATTCCGACGCCGCGCTGCAGCCGCTGCGCGAGCGCATCCTGGCCGCGGGCCGCGCCGGCACGCCGCTGGCGATCCGCGGCCACGGCTCGAAGGCGGGCCTGGCGCCCGACGCGGCGCGGCCGGCCGACGGCGCCGAGCCGCTCGACCTGACGATGCTGTCGGGCATCAGCGCCCATGAGCCCAGCGAGCTGGTGGTGACGGTGCGCGCCGGCACGCCGATCGACGCGCTGGAGGCCGCGCTGGCCGCCGAGGGCCAGCACCTGGCCTTCGAGCCGCCGCGGCTGCAGACGCCGGGCGCGCGCGGGCGCGGCACGGTGGGCGGCATGGTCGCTTCCGGCCTGTCGGGCCCGGCGCGCATGGCCGCCGGCTCGGTGCGCGACCATGTGCTGGGCGTGACGATGCTCGACGGCCGCGGCGAGCTGCTGAGCTTCGGCGGCCAGGTGATGAAGAACGTCGCCGGCTATGACGTCTCGCGGCTGATGGCGGGCTCCTGGGGCCGGCTGGGCGTGCTGTGCGAGGTGTCGCTGAAGGTGCTGCCCGAGCCGGTGGCGGGCCTCACGCTGCGCTTCGCGATGGGGCAGGCCGAGGCGCTGGCGGCGCTGACCGGCTGGTCGCGCCGGCCGCTGCCGCTGCAGGCCAGCGCCTGGCACGAAGGCGTGCTGATGCTGCGCCTGGCCGGCGCGCAGGCGGCGGTGGACGCGGCGCGGCGCGAGCTGGGCGGCGAGCCGGTGGCGGCGGCGGAGGCCGCGGCCTTCTGGACCGCGCTGCGTGACCGCCGCCATGCGCTGTGGCAGTTCGCGGCCCAGGGCCTGCCGGCGGGGCAGCGGCTGTGGCGCCTGGCGGTGGCGCCGCATGCGCCGACGCTGAAGCTGCGCGGCAGCGGCCTGATCGAGTGGCACGGCGGCCAGCGCTGGTGGCTGACCGACGAACCGGCGGAAGCAGTGCACGCCGCCGCCCGCGCGGCCTGCGGCCATGCCGAGCTGCAGGCCGGCGGTGCGCCGGGCGAGGCCCGCGCCGCGCCGCTGCCGGCGGTGCAGGCGCAGATCGAGCGCCGCCTGCGCCAGACCTTCGACCCGCACGGCCTGTTCACCCGCGACTGACCCTGCATTGATCCCGAGCCTGCCATGCACACCGAACTGTCCCCCGAACACGCCGGCACCGCCGACGGCGAGGCCGCCCGCGCGCTGCTGCAGAAATGCGTGCACTGCGGCTTCTGCACCGCGACCTGCCCGACCTACCAGCTGCTCGGCGACGAGCTGGATGGCCCGCGCGGCCGCATCTACCAGATCAAGAACCTGCTCGAAGGCGAAGCACCGACGCGCGAGCTGCAGACCCACCTCGACCGCTGCCTGACCTGCCGCAACTGCGAGAGCACCTGCCCGTCGGGCGTGCAGTACGGCGAGCTGGCCGAGATCGGCCGCCGGCTGGTGGATGCGCGCGTCGAGCGCCCGGCCACCGAGCGCCTGGTGCGCTGGGCGCTGAAGGAGGGCCTGACCTCGCCGCTGTTCGCGCCGGCGCTGCAGCTCGGCCAGGTGGTGCGCCCGCTGCTGCCCGAGGCGCTCCAGGCCAAGGTGCCCGAGCGTCGCGAGGCCGATGCACGCGGCTGGCCGCAGAAGCGCCACGCGCGGCGCATGCTGATGCTGGCCGGCTGCGTGCAGCCGGCGATGTCGCCGGAGATCAATCCGGCGACGGCGCGGGTGCTCGACGCCGCCGGCATCGAGGTGGTGCTGCCCGCGGGCGCGGGCTGCTGCGGCGCGATCCGCGCGCATCTGAACGACCGCGATGGCGGCCTGGCCGACATGCGCCGCAACATCGACGCCTGGTGGCCGCTGATCGAGCGCGGCGAGGTCGAGGCGATCGTCATGAACGCCTCGGGCTGCGGCGCCACCGTCAAGGAATACGGCCACCATCTGGCCGGGGACGCGGCCTATGCGGCCAAGGCGGCCCGGGTGAGCGCGATGACACGCGACCTCAGCGAGCTGCTGCCCGAGCTGGTGCCGGTGCTGAAACCGAAGCTGGCGGCGGCCGCGCAGGCGGGGCGGCTGGCGCTGCATCCGCCGTGCACGCTGCAGCATGCGCAGAAGCTCAAGGGCGGTCTGGAGGCGGGGCTGCGCGCGCTGGGCTTCACGGTCGTGCTGCCGGCCGACAGCCATCTGTGCTGCGGCTCGGCCGGCACCTACTCGGTGCTGCAGCCGGCGCTCTCGAAGCAGCTGCGCGAGCGCAAGCAGGCCAGCCTGGCGGCGCTCGAGCCCGACACCGTCGTGTCGGCCAACATCGGCTGCATCACGCACCTGCAGGCAGGCTGCGCGACGCCGGTGCGGCACTGGGTGGAAGTGCTCGACGCCGCGTTGCGCGGCTGAGCGCCCTTCAGGGCAGCGTTCCGGGCCCGGTTCAGGGCGGAGTCTGGCGGCCGCCCTGGGGATACTGGACCAGGATCTCGTCGGGCTTGACCATGCCGAGTTCGCGGCGGGCGCGCTCCTCGATGATCTCGGTGCCCTCGCGCAGGTCGCGGATCTCGGCCCGCAGCTGCTCGTTGCGCACCCGCGCCTCGGCATTGCGGGCCTGCCGGTCGGCGACCTGCGCCGAGAGCTCGCGCACGCGCGGCATGCCGTGCTCGCCGAACCACAGCCCGGCGTGGGTCAGGCCCAGCAGGGCCACGAGGGTCACGGTCACGAGGCGCATGGGCGAGCGGGGACCGTTCAGCGCAGGTTGTAGAACGCGGCGCGGCCCGGGTAGACGGCGATCTCGCCCAGGTCTTCCTCGATGCGCAGCAGCTGGTTGTACTTGGCGATGCGGTCCGAGCGGCTCATGGAACCCGTCTTGATCTGGCCGGCGTTCAGGCCGACGGCGATGTCGGAGATCGTCGAGTCTTCCGTCTCGCCCGAGCGGTGCGAGATCACGGCGGTGTAGCCCGCGCGCTTGGCCATCTCGATGGCGGCGAAGGTTTCCGACAGCGTGCCGATCTGGTTGATCTTGATCAGGATCGAGTTGGCGATGCCCTTGTCGATGCCTTCCTTCAGGATCTTGGTGTTGGTCACGAACAGGTCGTCGCCGACCAGCTGGACCTTCTTGCCCAGACGCTCGGTCAGATGCGCCCAGCCGGCCCAGTCGCCTTCGTGCATGCCGTCCTCGATCGAGATGATCGGGTACTTGTCGCACCAGGTGGCCAGCATGTCGGTCCACTGCTCGGCGGTCAGCACCAGGCCTTCGCCTTCCAGGTGGTACTTGCCGTCCTTGTAGAACTCGGAGGCGGCGCAGTCCAGGCCCAGCGCGATCTGGTCGCCGGCGCGGTAGCCGGCCTTCTCGACGGCCTGCAGGATCAGCTGGATCGCGGCCTCGTGGCTCTCGACGCTCGGGGCGAAGCCGCCCTCGTCGCCGACCGCGGTCGACATGCCCTTGTCGTGGATGATCTTCTTCAGCGCGTGGAACACCTCGGCGCCCCAGCGGACGGCTTCACGGAAGGTGGGCGCACCGACCGGGATGATCATCAGCTCCTGCAGGTCGAGGTTGTTGTTGGCGTGGGCGCCGCCGTTGATGACGTTCATCATCGGCACCGGCAACTGCACGCCGCCCATGCCGCCGAAGTAGCGGTACAGGGGCAGGCCGGACTCTTCGGCCGCGGCGCGCGCGACGGCCATCGACACCGCCAGCATCGCGTTCGCACCCAGGCGCGACTTGTTGTCGGTGCCGTCGAGGTCGATCAGGGTCTTGTCCAGGAAGGCCTGTTCGGCGGCGTCCAGGCCCAGCACGGCTTCCGAGATCTCGGTGTTGATGTTCTGGACGGCGTTCAGCACGCCCTTGCCCAGGTAGCGGCTCTTGTCGCCGTCGCGCAGCTCGATGGCTTCGCGCGAACCGGTGGACGCGCCGCTCGGCACGGCCGCACGGCCCATCACGCCGCTTTCCAGCAGCACGTCGCATTCGATGGTGGGATTGCCGCGGCTGTCGAGGATCTCGCGGCCGACGATGTCTACGATGGCACTCATGGGTCTACTCCTGTGTCAACTGTCGGATATCGAAAATCGAAAATCTAGTTCTGGGAACCGGAACGGCGTGCATGGTGCCCGCACGCCGTTACCTGCGCTGAACATTCCTGCGACCAGCTCAGCACGAAAAATCGTTTTCGAGCAAAGGTTGCGCCTTGACCACCCGGTCGATCGCCACCAGTTGCTCCAGCAGCACACGCATGTGCTTGAGCGGCACCGCGTTCGGGCCGTCGGAGAAGGCCTCGGCCGGGCGCGGATGCGTCTCCATGAAGAGGCCGGCCACGCCGACGCCGACGCCGGCACGCGCCAGCACCGGCACCATCTCGCGCGCGCCGCCGCTGGAGCCGCCCAGGCCGCCCGGCTTCTGCACCGAGTGCGTGACGTCGAACACCACCGGCGCGCCGGAGCTGCGCATCTCGGCCAGGCTGGTCATGTCGGCGACCAGGTTGTTGTAGCCGAAGCTCACGCCGCGCTCGCAGGCCAGGAAGCGGTCCTCCGACAGGCCGGCGTCGCGTGCGGCGGCTCTGGCCTTGTCGATGACGTTCTTCATGTCCCAGGGCGCGAGGAACTGGCCCTTCTTGATGTTGACGGGCTTGCCGCTCTTCGCCACCGCGTGGATGAAGTCGGTCTGCCGGCACAGGAAGGCCGGCGTCTGCAGCACGTCGACCACGCTGGCGACCTCGGCGATCTGCGACTCGTCATGCACGTCGGTGATGACCGGCAGGCCGGTCTGGCGACGCACCTCGTCGAGGATCTTCAGGCCCGCGTCGATGCCGACGCCACGCCGGCTGGTGCCCGACGAGCGGTTGGCCTTGTCGAACGAGCCCTTGTAGATCAGCGGGATGCCCAGCGCGCTGCAGGCCTCCTGGAGCTGGCCGGCGACGTCCAGGCTCAGCTCGAGGCTCTCGATCGAGCAGGTGCCGGCGATCAGGAAGAAGGGCCGGTCCAGGCCGGCCTCGAATCCGCAGAGTTGCATGATGGTGGAGCCTGCCTGGCCTCGGATTGCGGGTTTCAGTTCGCGTTGCGCTTCTTGTGCTGCAGCGCCGCCTCGATGTAGCTGATGAACAGCGGGTGGCCGTCCCACGGCGTCGACTTGAATTCCGGATGGAACTGCACGCCGACGAACCACGGGTGCACCTCGCGCGGCAGCTCGACCATCTCGGTGAGCTTCTCGCGCTGGGTGATGGCCGAGATCACCAGGCCGGCATCCTGCAGGCGCTGCAGGTACTTCTCGTTGGCCTCGAAGCGGTGGCGGTGGCGCTCGGTGACGACCGGGCCGTAGATCTCGTGCGCGATCGTGCCCGGCTTGACGTCGGAGGACTGTGCCCCGAGGCGCATCGTGCCGCCGAGATCGGAGTTGGCGTCGCGCTTCTGGATCGTGCCGTCGGCGTCCTGCCACTCGTCGATCAGCGCGATCACCGGATGCGGCGTCTCGGGCTCGAACTCGGTCGAGTTGGCGTCCGCCAGGCCGGCCATGTGGCGCGCGTACTCGATGGTGGCGACCTGCATGCCGAGGCAGATGCCCAGATAGGGAATGCCGTTCTCGCGGGCATGCTGGGCCGCGAGGATCTTGCCCTCGATGCCGCGCTTGCCGAAGCCGCCCGGCACCAGGATGGCGTCGTAGCGGTCGAGCTCTTCGGCGCTCTCGGCCGTCAGCTTCTCCGAGTCCACGTACTCGATGTTGACCTTGACGTGGTGGTGGATGCCGGCGTGGCGCAGCGCCTCGTTGAGCGACTTGTACGAGTCCGACAGCTCGGTGTATTTCCCGGCCATCGCGA
Organism: Sphaerotilus sp. FB-3; assembly: GCF_023706025.1. Lineage (NCBI taxonomy): Bacteria > Pseudomonadati > Pseudomonadota > Betaproteobacteria > Burkholderiales > Sphaerotilaceae > Sphaerotilus > Sphaerotilus sp. FB-3. The sequence goes on from NZ_BQWE01000009.1 coordinate 39,767, forward strand.
TCGTGACCTCGCCCTTCGGGTTCTCGACCTCGCTGACTAGGCGGTCCCAGCGCTTGAGGTTGGCCGGGCGGGTGAAGAGCTGCAGCTTCATGCAGATCAGCTCGTCCAGGCCCTGCTCGTGGAGCATGCGCGGCACCTTGTAGATGGTGTCGGCATCCCACACCGAGATCACGCCGTGGCGTGCGACGTTGGTGAACAGCGAGATCTTCTCGCGTTCCTCGTCGGGAATCGGCCGGTCGGCGCGGCACAGCAGCGCATCGGGCTGGATGCCGATCTCGCGCATCTTCTGCACCGTGTGCTGGGTCGGCTTGGTCTTGAGTTCGCCCGCGGCGGCGATCCACGGCACGTAGGTCAGGTGCACGAAGGCGGCGTTCTGCGGGCCCAGCTTCAGCGCCATCTGGCGCACCGCCTCGAGGAAGGGCAGCGACTCGATGTCGCCGACCGTGCCGCCGATCTCGACGATGGCCACGTCGACCGCCTCGGGCGTGCCGACGCCGGCGCCGCGCTTGACGTATTCCTGGATCTCATTGGTGACGTGCGGGATCACCTGCACCGTCTTGCCGAGGTAGTCGCCGCGACGCTCCTTCTCCAGCACGGTGGTGTAGACCTGGCCGCTGGTGAAGTTGTTGGACTTGCGCATGCGCGTCGTGATGAAGCGCTCGTAGTGGCCCAGGTCGAGGTCGGTCTCGGCACCGTCGTCGGTGACGAACACCTCGCCGTGCTGGAACGGCGACATCGTGCCCGGGTCGACGTTCAGGTACGGATCGAGCTTGATCAGCGTGACCTTCAGGCCGCGTGATTCGAGGATGGCCGCCAGAGAGGCCGCGGCGATGCCCTTGCCGAGCGAGGACACCACGCCGCCGGTGACGAAGACGAACTTGGTCATGTGAAGCGGCCCTCCCTTGGGCGCGTCGCGGGCGCCGCGGGTGGGCGCAGGGGACACATTTCAGGAGGGCCGTGGTGGTAAAACGAGATTATAGGCGGCAGGCCGCGCCCCGGCGAAGGGCGTCCTTCGCGCCGGGCCTTGGTGCCGCGCGGTCAGATGGTCAGACCTCGAGGTTGTCGATCAGCCGTGTCGTGCCCAGCCTGGCCGCGGCCAGCGCCACCAGCGGCGTGCCGGCGGCCAGGTCCTCGGGCGAGGGCGGCAGCAGGTCGGCGCGGCGGCGCAGCGTCAGGTAGTCGGGTGCCCAGCCGCGTGCGGCCAGTGCGTCGGTGGCGCGCCGCTCGATGCCGGCGATGTCGCGCTCGCCCGCGCGCACCGCTTCGCGCATCGCCTGCAGCGCCAGCGACAGCTGCACCGACTCGGCGCGCTCGGCCTCGCCCAGATAGCCGTTGCGCGACGACAGCGCCAGGCCGTCGCCGGCGCGCGAGGTCTCGCCGGCGACGATCCGCACCGGCAGCGCGAACTGCTCGACCATGCGCCGGATCACCATCAGCTGCTGGTAGTCCTTCTTGCCGAAGACCGCCACCTGCGGCTGCACGCACTGCAGCAGCTTCATCACCACGGTGCACACGCCGGTGAAGAATCCGGGGCGGAAATGCCCCTCCAGCAGGTCGGCCAGCGCCGGGTCGGGCAGCACCTTGAAGGTCTGCGGCTGCGGGTACAGCTCGGCCTCGTCGGGCGCGAAGACGATGTCGCAGCCGGCACCCTCGAGCAGCTCGCAGTCGCGCGCCAGCGTGCGCGGATAGCGGTCGAAGTCCTCGTTCGGCCCGAACTGCAGCCGGTTGACGAAGATGCTGGCCACGACCGGCACGGCCGGACCGACCAGCGCGCGCGCCTGGCGCACCAGGCTCAGGTGGCCGTCGTGCAGATTGCCCATCGTCGGCACGAAGGCGGGGCGGCTGGAGGCCGGGCCGGCCAGCGTGGCGCGCAGCTCGGCGAGGGTGTGGATGACGCGCATCGGGCGGTTCTCGGTGGGGCGGTGGAGGAGCGGACTCAGGCGGCGGAGTACGCGTGCGCGACCCGGTCGGGGAATGAGCCGTCCTTGACCGCGGCGACATAGCGCCGCATCGCGTCGCCGATGCTGCCGCCCTCGAGCATGAAGTTGCGCACGAAGCGCGGCAGTCTGCCACGGGTGGCGCCGAGCATGTCGTGCATCACCAGCACCTGGCCGGCGGTGTCGGGGCCGGCGCCGATGCCGATGGTCATCAGGCCGGGGCTGTCGGCCTGCACCGCGGCGGCGACCTCGGTGGGCATCAGCTCGAGCACCATCATCGCCGCGCCTGCGTCGGCCAGCTCCTTGGCCTGGCGGCGCAGCACCGCCGCGCCGTCGGCGTCGCGGCCCTGCACCCGGTAGCCGCCCAGCGCGTGCACGCTCTGCGGCGTCAGGCCCAGGTGCGCGCACACCGGCACGCCGCGCTCGACCAGGAAGCGCACCGTCTCGGCGGTCCAGCCGCCGCCTTCGAGCTTGACCATCTGCGCGCCGGCCTGCATCAGCGCCTCGGCCGAGGCCATCGCCTGCGACGGGCCCTGCTGGTAGCTGCCGAAGGGCAGGTCGGCGATCAGCCAGGCCGCGCCGCCGTGCTGCAGGCCGCGCGCCACGCAGCGGGTGTGATAGGCCATCTCGGCCAGCGTGACCGGCAGCGTGCTGCTGTGGCCTTGCAGCAACATGCCGAGCGAGTCGCCGACCAGCAGCGTGTCCAGGCCGGATTCATCGGCCAGACGCGCGAAAGTGGCATCGTAGGCGGTCAGCATCGTGATCTTTTCACGGCGTGCATGCATCGCGCGCAGTGAATGCAGCGTCACCGGCTTGCGCTGACCGGGGTTCGCGGTGGGCTGGACATGGGAACTCAAATCTGTCTCCAGACGAAATTGTGCGAGAACCGGCCCTCTTTTCCGAGGACCGCGGCATTCTAGTCAGGCGTGCTGCGCTGCAGCAGTGGTACCTTTCCGGGCCCGTACCGATCATCACCGCCGACCGATACCGTCATCATGACCGTGGACAAGCCCCATGCGCCCGCCTGCGACCGCAATCGCGAGCCCATTCTGGCGGTGCTGCGCGCCCTGTACGCCGACCGCCGCTCGGTGCTGGAGATCGGCAGCGGCACCGGACAGCACGCGGTGCATTTTGCTGCTGCACTGCCTCACCTGCGCTGGCAGACCTCCGATCTGAAGGCCCAGCTGCCCGGCATCTGCCTGTGGCTGGCCGACCGGATGCTGCCCAACACGCCGCCGCCGATCTGTCTCGATGTCGACAGCCTCTGGCCGGAGCGCCGCTTCGATGCGGTCTACACCGCCAACACGCTGCACATCCTGTCCTGGGCCCAGGTGCAGGCGCTGTTCGAGCATCTGCCGGCGGTGCTCGATGCCGGCGGCCTGTTCACCGTCTATGGCCCGTTCCGTTATGACGGTGCACACACCAGCGACAGCAATGCCGCCTTCGATGCGGCGCTGCGCGCGGCCGACCCGCTGCGGGGCGTGCGCGACTTCGAGGCGGTGGCCGCGCTGGCCCGCGAGGCCGGCCTCGAACTGCTCGAGGACCGCGCGATGCCGGCCCACAACCGCTGCATCACCTGGCGGCGTGTCGCCGCCGCTTGAAGATCTGTGAGATTTCCTGTTCCTGAGGGCTTGCTGAAGTCCCCGGAAGGGATCTGCGCCGAATCGGTCTGATCCGCTGCAAACGCGCAGGAATTCACGTTCAATGCCCCGACTTTGGTCGGGTTGGTGAGAACTGCTCTCGCCCCGACACGCCGCTTGCCGCTGCTTACCGCCGGTATCGAGACGTGCGGTCACACCTGCCGCTGCCTGCTCACCAGCGGCCTACAGCTCTGATACAGATGCTTTCCAGAATCCGGCCTCGCTGATCCCGGCGGGCCTCCAGTTCGGTCTGGACCCGCCGAAACACCGGCAATTTCACCGAATTCGATAAATCAATCGGCTGGAAGATGCCCTGTCGCCCGCCATCCACCCAGGCGCGGGATTGCAGGAATTGCATGCGTGCATGCAGCAGTAGTTGAGCTGAGGCCCGAGATGTCCACCTTTCTTTTCCCGTCCCACCGCCGCCCTGCCGTCCTGGCACTGACCCTCTGCCAGATCGCGGTGCTGAGCGCCTGCGGCGGCGGCAGCGATGACGAGGCCCCCCTGGCCAGCGTGTCGAGCGCCGCTGTCGAGACTCCGGTCGCGCCCGATGCACAGGCCTTGCGGCGAGTCTCCACCCGCACCACCACCGTGACGGTCACGCCGGTCAGCACCGGTACCGCGGTGACGACGCCTGTTGCCATCCCCCCTGCGGCGACCACTTCCACCACCGTCACCGCCGCGGCCACCGGCACGCTGACCAACCCGATCCTGTTCGTCACCCAGGTGCCGTTCACCACCACGGTCGACATGGCGACCCGGCTGGGCACCTTTGCCAATCACATCCCGCAGATCCAGCGTGCGCCCCGCGGCGGCGACCTGATGATCCGCTATCCCGACGGCACGCTGCGCAACCTGACCAAGGAGGCCGGCTTCGGCATGGACGGCCTGCAGGGCAGCAAGGCGATCGCGGTGCGCGAGCCCAGCGTGCACTGGAGCGGCACCAAGGCGCTGATCAGCATGGTGGTCGGCGCGCCGACCCGCCAGTACTACGATGTCGACGTGAAGTGGCAGATCTACGAGGTCACCGGGCTGGCCAAGGGCGCGACCGTCAAGATCACCAAGGTCGCCAACCAGCCGGCCGCCTACAACAACGTGTCGCCGCTGTACGGCACCGATGACCGCATCCTGTTCACCTCCGACCGTCCGCGCGGCGGCGAGGCGCATCTTTATCCGCAGCTCGACGAATACGAGAGCACGCCGACCAACACCGGCGTGTGGCGCCTGAACCCGGCCACCGCCGAGCTCCGGCTGCTCAGCCACTCGGTCAGCGGCGCGTTCACGCCCTTCATCGACAGCGCCGGGCGCATCGTCTTCACCCGCTGGGATCACCTCAAGCGCGACCAGAACACCAGCGGCCTGGGTGGGGTGAACTATGCCAGCGAGGCCTCGGGTGCCGCGAAGCTGGCCAGCGCCAGCGAGGTCTTTCCCGAGCTGCTGGGCAGCAGCACCAGCAGCTACGGCCCGGTCAACGGCCACGACTTCAACCTGTTCTCGCCCTGGCAGATGAACGAGGACGGCACGGGTGAGGAAACCCTCAACCACATCGGCCGCCACGAGCTGATGCCGACGCTGTTCACCCGCAGCTTCTCCAGCGACAGCGCGCTGCGCGACTACTACAGCGACGGCTATGCGGCCAACAAGAAGACCATCCGCCATGACGGCGGCGTCTACCAGATCCGCGAGGACCTGCGCACGCCCGGCACCTTCTACGGCATCTACGGCCGCGAGTTCAACGAGCTGGGCGCGAGCCAGATCGTGCGCTTCACCGGCGGCGTCGGCATGAATGCCGAGCAGATGGTGTTCACCGATGCCAGCGACCCCACGCTGGCGACCGGCCGCTACCGCTCGCCCACGCCGCTGGCCGACGGCCAGATGGTGGCCAGCTACGCGCCGAGCGTGACGGTGGGCGCCTTCCAGAACGCCCGCTTCACCGTGCGGCTGCTGGGCTACAACGCCACCACCCGGCAGTACAGCTCGGGCACCTCGCTGACGGGGGGCATCAGCAAGACGGTGAGCTGGTGGGATCCGGACACCAAGAAGAGCTACAGCGGCCCGCTGTGGGAGCTCGATCCGGTCGAGGTCGTCGCCCGCACCCGCCCGACGATGCGCACCGAGTCGGCCCTGTCGGCGCCCGAGAAGGCCATCCTGGCCGAGGAGGGCATCAGCGAGACCGCGCTGCGCGCCTGGATGAAGACCAACAACCTGGCGCTGATCGTCACCCGCAACCAGACCTCGCGCGACCGCGCCGACAAGCAGCAGCCCTACAACCTGCAGGTGCCCGGCGGCACGAAGCGGGTCGGCAACACCGGCAAGGTCTACGACATCGCCCACTACCAGATCCTGCAGGCCGACTCGGTGCGTGGCTACACCAGCCGTTCGGGGCGGCGCCCGATCGCGCAGCCGATTCCCGCGACGGTGACCGGCAAGAACGTGCCCAACACCTCCGGCCCGAGCGGCAGCGTGAAGATCGCCGCCGATGGCTCGACCGCGGCCTTCGTGCCGGCCAACCGGGCGGTGACCTGGCAGACGACCGACACCGTCGGCACGCCGGTGGTGCGCGAGCGGGTCTGGATCACCTTCCAGCCGGGCGAGGTGCGGGTCTGCGCGTCCTGCCACGGCGTCAACAAGGTCGACCAGGCCGGCCTGGCCGCGCCGACCAACAAGCCCGAGGCGCTGCGTGCGCTGGTGCGCTACTGGAACACGCTGCCCAAGTGAGCGTCCGAGGCTGTGGCATGCCGGCCCGGCATGCCCGCCAGCATCTCCAGCACCCGCCGGGCGGCCTCGCCCGGCTTTTCCATGGGGAAGAGATGGCTGCCCTCGATCCACTGCAGCCGCTCGCCCACCAGCCGGCGGGTGGCGGCCAGCCCGGCCTGGCGCAGCTCGCGCGACTGGGTGCCCGCGAGGAAGCCGACCGGACAGCGCAGCGGCTGGCGCGCGATCAGGCGGTCCAGCGTGTGCGGCAGCGTGTCGTAGATGCGCGCCTCGACCTGGCGGTCGAAGGCCAGCCGCACGCCGTCCGCGTCGGTGCGGCCCGCCGCGACCAGGCCGCAGGCCAGATAGTCGTCGAGCACGCCCGGCGCCCAGCGCGCGAAGATCGACTTGGCGCCGAAATGCGCGCGCGCGGCGTCCACCGAGGGCCAGTGCATGCGCCGTCGTGCGGCGATGCGCCCCGGCGAGACCCGCGCGATCAGCCGGGTCGCCTTGGCCAGCCGCACGCTCTGCGCCCGCCAGCCGCCGACCACCGGCGAGTCCAGCAGCAGCACCGCATCGGCCAGCTCCGGGCGGTGCAGCGCCGCCTTCAGGCTGAGCAGTCCGCCCATCGAGTGCCCGACCAGCACCCGCGGCCCCGGCGTGACCGGCAGGCCGCTGGCGAAGCCGATCAGCTGGTCGCGCAGCCGCGGCCAGTTGCTGCTGACCGGATGCGCCGGGTCGTGGCCGTACATCGGCAGCGCCTCGACCCGCCAGCCGGCCTCGCGCCAGACCTCGAGCATCTGGCGATAGGTGCCGGCGGGAAAGCCGTTGCCGTGGCTGAAGATGATCGTGCCGGGCGCTTCCATCGCGGTCAGACGATCTTCTCGCCCGGGTGGGTGATCTTGCGCATCGTCTCGTAGCGCTCGGACTCGACCATCAGCGGGAACTCGGCCGCGGCGCCGTCGCCGCTCCATTCCGGGTGCTCGATGCCCTCGAACACCTCGCGCAGGCGCTGGCCCCAGGTGTCGTGGATCATCTTGAAGTACGGATTCTTCTCGTCGATGCACACGATGCGCTCGGCCTTCAGGTCGCCGTTGCGGTAGACCAGCAGGTCCAGCGGCAGGCCGACCGACAGGTTGGACTTCAGCGTCGAGTCCATCGACACCAGCGCGCACTTGGCGGCCTCGTCCAGCGGCGTGGTGGGCGTGAGCACGCGGTCGAGGATCGGCTTGCCGTACTTCGACTCGCCGACCTGGAAGAAGCAGGTCTCGCGGGTGGCCTCGATGAAGTTGCCGGCCGAGTAGACCAGGAACAGCCGCATGCCCTCGTCGCCGATCTGGCCGCCGAAGATCATCGAGCAGTTGAAGTCGATGCCGGCCGCGCGCAGCGCCGGGCCGTCGGTCTCGTAGACCCGGCGCACCGCCGCGCCCAGCACGCGGGTGGCGTCGAACATGCTCCTGGCGTTCCAGATCGTGATCGGCTCGCCGCCGTCCGGCGCCGGGATCTTCTCGACCTGCAGGATCTCGCGCACCGACTGCGAGATCGACAGGTTGCCCGCCGACAGCAGCACCATGCAGCGGTCGCCGGCCTTCTCGTAGACCATCATCTTGCGGAAGGTGCTGATCGCGTCGAGACCGGCGTTGGTGCGCGAGTCAGAGAGGAAGACGAGGCCGGCGTTGAGCCGGATGCCGACACAGTAGGTCATGACGGGGTGCGGGCGGCCAGGGCCCGGAGTTGATAGAGCGCGTCGAGCGCGGAACGGGGAGTGAGGGTATCAGGGTCGAGCGCGCGCACCGCCTCCAGCACGGCTGCGGCGTGCGGGTCGGCCACCGCGGCCGCGGCGGCTGCGACCGGCTCCGGTGTCAGCTCGGGCTGCAACTCGGGTTGCGGCTCGGGCGGTGCGGCGAACAGGTCGATCTGCGGGGTGCCGGCGCTTTTCTGCGCTTCGAGCTGGTCGAGCGTCTGGCGCGCCTGGCGCAGCACCGCCGCCGGCATGCCGGCCAGCCGCGCCACCTGCACGCCGTAGCTGCGGCTGGCCGGCCCGGGCTCGATCGCGTGCAGGAAGACGATGTCGTCGCCGGACTCGGCTGCCGAGACATGCATGTTCAGCGCGTGGCGGTGCTTCGCGGGGAACTCGGTCAGCTCGAAGTAGTGGGTGGCGAACAGCGCGAAGGCGCGGTTGCGGTCGTGCAGGTGGCTGGCGATCGCGCCGGCCAGCGCCAGGCCGTCGAAGGTCGAGGTGCCGCGGCCGATCTCGTCCATCAGCACCAGCGAGTGCTCGGTGGCGCCGTGCAGGATGGCGGCGGCCTCGGTCATCTCCATCATGAAGGTGGACTGGGCGTTGGCCAGGTCGTCGGCCGCGCCGATGCGGGTGTGGATCGCGTCGATCGGCCCCAGCCGGCAGCGCGAGGCCGGCACGAAGGAGCCGATCGCCGCCAGCAGCACCGTCAGCGCCACCTGGCGCATGAAGGTGCTCTTGCCGCCCATGTTCGGGCCGGTGATGACCAGCAGGCGCCGCGCGGCATCGAGCCGGCAGTCGTTGGGAATGAAGCTGCCGGCGCCCGACTCGGCCAGCCGTGCCTCGACCACCGGATGGCGGCCGCGCTCGATCTCGATGCAGGGCTGCGGCACGAAGTCCGGCCGGCACCAGTCGAGCGTGCGCGCGCGCTCGGCCAGCGCGGCGAGCACGTCCAGCGAGGCCAGCGCGCGGCCCAGCTCGGACAGCGCCGCCAGATGCGGCTGCAGCGCGTCGAGCAGCTGCTCCCACAGCCACTTCTCGCGCGCCAGCGCCCGCTCCTGCGCCGAGAGCGCCTTGTCCTCGAAGGCCTTGAGCTCGGGCGTGATGAAGCGCTCGGCGTTCTTCAGCGTCTGGCGGCGCTGGTAGTTCAGCGGCACCCGGTCGATGGCCCCGTTGGTGACCTCGATGTAGAAGCCGTGCACCTTGTTGTACTGCACCCGCAGGTTCTGGATGCCGGTGCGCAGCCGCTCGCGCGCCTCCATCTCCAGCAGGAAGGCATCGCAGTTGGACGAGATGGCGCGCAGCTCGTCCAGGTCCGGATCGAAGCCGGTGGCGATGACGCCGCCGTCGCGCAGCAGCACCGCTGGCTCCGGCGCGACGGCGCGGTGCAGCAGCTCGGCGATGGCCGCATCCGGCGTCAGCGCGGCGTGCAGGTCGGCCAGCAGCGCGCCGTCCTCGGGCACCTGGCGGCGCAGCTCGGGCAGCACCGCCAGCGTCTCGCGCAGGCCGGCGAGCTCGCGCGGGCGCACCTGGCGCAGCGCGGTGCGCGCGCTGGTGCGCTGCACGTCGCTCACCTGGCGCAGCGCGTCGCGCAGCGGCTCGACCGCGTGCGCGGCCTGCAGCACCTCGATCGCCTCGAGGCGCCGGCGCGCCGGCTCGCGCTCGCGCGGCGGGTGGGTCAGCCACTGGCGCAGCATGCGGCTGCCCATGCCGGTGCGGCAGCTGTCGAGCAGGCTCAGCAGCGTCGGCGCCGTCTCGCCCTTGAGCGTCTGGGTGATCTCGAGGTTGCGCAGCGTCGCCGGCGGCAGCTCCAGCAGCGCGTGGGCGCGCTCGACCGTCAGCGTGCTGACATGCGACAGCGCCCGGCCCTGGGTGTGCTCGGCATAGCCCAGCAGCGCGGAGGCTGCGGCATGCGCGGCGTGCAGGTCCTGCGCGTTGAAGCCGGCCAGATGCGCGACCTTGAGCTGCTCGCGCAGCTTGCGCTCGCCCAGCGCCGGATCGAACTGCCAGTGCGGCCGCGAGGTCAGCGGCACGCCGGCCTGGCGCAGCGCCAGCGGCCGGCGCTCCTCGTGCAGCTCGCCGCTGATCAGCACCTCGGCCGGCGCCAGCCGCGACAGCCAGGCCGCCAGCTCGCGCTCGCCGCATTCGGTCAGGCCGAGCTGGCCGCTGGCCAGCGCCAGCCAGGCCAGGCCGTAGACCGGCTGCGCGGCCGGCCCGCGCACCGCCAGCGCCAGCGCCAGCAGCCGGGTGTCGCGGCGCTCGTCGAGCAGCTCGGTGTCGGTCACCGTGCCCGGCGTGACCACCCGCACCACCTTGCGCTCGACCGGCCCCTTGGTCGCGCCCACCTCGCCGACCTGCTCGGCGATCGCCACCGCCTCGCCCAGGCGGATCAGCTTGGCCAGATAGTTCTCGAGCGCATGCACCGGCACGCCCGCCATCACCACCGGCTCGCCCGCGCTCTGGCCGCGGGTGGTCAGCGTCACGTCCAGCAGCCGGTTGGCGCGGCGCGCGTCGTCGTAGAACAGCTCGTAGAAGTCCCCCATGCGGTAGAACACCAGCGTGTCGGGGAAATCGGCCTTGATGCGCAGGTACTGCTGCATCATCGGCGTGTGGCCGCCCAGGCCGTCCGTGTCCGGGCGCGTCGTCGGGGTTCTGCTCATGGGTGTCGGCGTCGCGGCGCCGTGGGCGGGAAAACCCGCCATCTTAGCGAGCGGGCTTCAGAAGGCGCATCGGCGCGAGGCCAAGGCCTTCAGCCGCTCCATCACGAGGTCCGCTCGCTCCGGCTCGGTCAGCAGGCCGGGCAGCACGTTCGCGAAGTCGCCATCCTGCAGCAGCGTGCCGAACGCGATCGCCACGGCTTGCTGCAGTTCGGCGGGCGCGCCGGCCATCTCGACAAGGAGTTCTTCGCGCCCGTCGACGATGTTCAGCACATCCTCGAGGTCGTGGCTGCTCAGGAAGTCGCCGCCGCCGCGACTCGAGAAGGCCTCGAGCTTGGTCGCGATGAAGGCCATGGCGCTGACCAGCCGGATCGTGATGCCTGAGCCCAGGTCTGCCGGTCGGGCGCTTTCCACCGCGTAGGCATACCAGCGGTTCGAGAAGCCCAGCACGTCCGGCTGCACCGGCATCAGGTCGAAGAGCACCCCGGACGCCTTGTGGACCCAGCGGCAGATCACGTCGCTGCCGATGTCCCGGGCGAAGCCGCGCTCGGCGACGGCTGCCTCGATGCGGTGGAACAGGGCTCGGCTGGAATTCACCACCGCATCGACGTCCCGGGTGGCGCGCACGCTGTCGGCCAGCGCCTCGGCGACCTGGCGCAGGGCCGGCAGGTTCGGGTCATGGACGCGCATCGGCACGCTCCTGGACGGGATGGGTCAGTTCGGCCTCCATCAGCTGGGCGGCCAGCGTGCGCTCGCGTGCCCGTCCGGTCCGCAAGGCGTCCAGCAGCGCCAGCAGGCGATGCAGCGCTGGGTCGGTCAGGGCGGCCAGGGGGGCGCTCCGGTAGAGCGGCGAGAGCGTCGGCCCTTTGGCGCTGCCGGTCGGGTGAGCCCATACCGGTGCATCGCCTGGTGCCACCCGCATCTGGCTGGCCAGCGGCTCCATGCCGATCGATGTGGGCACGCCACGCTTGACCGGTCCCATCGTCGCGGGCCAGACATAGCGCGCCCCGTGCAGCACGAACTCCAGCAGGTTCGGCCGGATCGGGGTCCATTCGCCGCGTGCCGTCGCGACCGCCAGGCCGGAGGCGACTGCCCGCTTCACGCTGGCGTGGGTCTCCGAGGCGCTCATGCCCAGGGCTTCGCCCAGCGCGGCGTAGGTCCAGTGTCGAGACGGGTGTGCCGCCACTTTCAGCAGCACCATGAGATCTTGGGGTTTCAGGTCCATCGGCAGGGCAGAAGGCTGTCGGCAATTGTCGATTCGCAATTCGCGAATGGCAAATGTCGCCGATGCCCGTGCCGTCGGCAAGCGGCAGTGCGCGGTGGGCATGCGGCGGCTTACGATGCTGCATGGACATCATTCACCAGATCCTCGCGCACAACGCCGGCCGCGAGCCCGAGCGCCTGCAGCGCAAGTACGACCGCATGCGCGAGAGCGCCTTCGTCTTCCTGCGCGCGACCTGTCCTCTGTTCTGGCAGCGGCTGCCGGCCGGGCTGGCGCTGTTCGAGGCGGGGCCGGACGGCGCGCCGGCGGTCTGGAGCTGCGGCGACCTGCATTTCGAGAACGTCGGCAGCTACGAGGGCGACAACCTCCAGACCTACTTCGACATCAACGACTTCGACGAGTCGGCGCTGGCGCCGGCGAGCTGGGACCTGCTGCGGCTGCTCGCCAGCCTGCGGGTGGGCGCCGACACGCTGGAGATCGACGCCGAGGCCGCGCGGGCGCTGTGCCGCACCACGCTGCAGGCCTATGTGCAGGCGCTGCGGCGCGGCAAGGCCTTCTGGATCGAGCGCGATGTGGCCGACGGCGTGGTGCGCGAGCTGCTCGACCAGCTGCGCCGCCGCGATGCCGAGGCGTTTCTCGACAAGCGCAGCAGCGGGCGCGGCGCCTCGCGCCGGCTGAAGGTCGACGGCAAGCGCGCGCTGAAGGCGTCCGAGGCCGAGCAGCAGCAGGTGTGCGCCTTCATGGCGGGCTTCGCGGCGACGCAGCCCGATCCGGACTTCTTCCGGGTGCTCGATGTCGAGCGTCGGGTGGCCGGCACCGGCTCGCTCGGGCTGGCGCGCTGGGTGGTGCTGGTGCAGGGCGAGGGCGGAGACAGCGGCCAGCGCCTGCTGGACCTGAAGCAGGCGGTGCCCTCGTCGCTGGAGGCGCTGCTGCCGGCGCATGGCGTGGCGCAGCCGGTCTGGCCCGATGCGGCCACCCGCATCGTCACGCTGCAGCAGCGGCTGCAGGCGGTGCCGATGGCCTGGCTGCATGCGGTGCGCCTGGGCGACATGCCCTGCGTGCTGCGCGAGCTGCAGCCCACCGAGGACCGGGTCTCGCTCGACCGCGCCACCACCTCCGGCGAGGCGCTGCGCGACTTCGCCGCGACGCTGGGCCGGCTGCTGGCCTGGGCGCAGCTGCGCTCGGGCGGGCAGGGCGGCTCGGCGACCGCGGACGCGCTGATCGCCTTCGGCGAGCGCCAGGACTGGCACGCGTCGATGCTCGACACCGCCGAGACGATGGCGCTGCAGGTCGAGCAGGACTGGGCGGCCTATGCGGCCGCGCATGACGCAGGCCGCTTCCGGGTCTTCGCGGGCTGACCCGGCCTGGGGCTCAGAACGGCGCGTCGCCGTCGCGGCGGCGGCCGCGGCGCGGGGCTTCCGTCGGTGCCTCTTCCTTCGGCGGCATGTCTTCCTTGCGGATGCGGGTCGGGGCCTTGCGGATCACGACCGGCGCCGCTGCGGCTTCCTCGGGCATCGGCTCGAAGGCGGCGGCCAGCGCGGCGGCCGGCGACAGCGGCACATCGATCGGCAGCTCGGCCTTCGGCGCTTCGGCCTCCAGCTCGGGCTGGGTGGCGGCCAGGTATTCGTCGAGCGGCACCAGCTTGCCCGGCTGCGTCGGGGCGGCCTTGCGCACGGTGCGGGTCGGCGTGGCGGGCACGCCGTCGGCGCCTTCGGCCTCGGCCTTCTTGACGCGCGGCTTGCGGGCCTTCGGAGCGGCCTCGACCACCGGCGCTTCCGGCTCGTCTTCCTTGATGATGCGGGTGAAGGGGGTGAGGATCTGCACCAGCTGGCCGTAGACCTTGGGCGTGGCGGCGATCACCTCGCGCTGGTAGAGGTAGTCGGCCTCGCCGGTGAAGTTGCCGATCAGGCCGCCCGCTTCGGTCACGATCAGCGAGCCGGCGGCGATGTCCCACGGGCTCAGGCCGGTCTCGAAGAAGCCGTCATACCAGCCGGCCGCGACATAGCACAGGTCCAGCGCGGCCGCGCCCGGGCGGCGCAGGCCGGCGCAGGCGGGCATCAGCTCTTCCATGATCTTCAGGTAGCGCTTGAAGTTGTCGCCCTTGCGGAAGGGAAATCCGGTGCCGATCAGCGAGTCGGCCAGGCGGATGCGCTTGGAGACGCGGATGCGCTTGTCGTTGAGGTAGGCGCCCCGGCCCTTGGTGGCGTAGAACAGATCGTTGCGGCTCGGGTCGTAGACGACCGCCTGCTCGACCTTGCCCTTGAAGGCCAGCGCGATCGACACCGCGTACTGCGGGAAGCCGTGGATGAAGTTGGTGGTGCCGTCCAGCGGATCGATGATCCAGACGAAGTCGCTGTGCTGAGCGCCCTGCGAGCGGCCCGATTCCTCGGCCAGGAAGCCGTGGCCCGGATAGGCCTGGCGGATGGTGTCGATGATCGCCTGCTCTGCCGCCTGGTCGACCTCGGTGACGAAGTCGTTGGGCCCCTTGCTGGTCACGGTCAGTCGCTCGACGTCGAGGCTGGCCCGGTTGATGATCGCCCCGGCCGCGCGCGCGGCCTTGATGGCGATGTTGAGCATGGGGTGCAAAGAGGCTTGCGACATGGGAATGCGGCTCCGGAACTCGGTTCGACGAGTGGCGAATGAAAGGGGCGAGGGGCTGGCGGAAGGAAAGAGCGGGGCGCGGGTTCTGCGCGGCCACGCTGGCCTGCAACGCCTAAGATAACCGGTCATTCTACGATGTCCGCGCCGGAAAACGGCGCCTGAAAGGTCTTCTCCCGTGTCTGCCGCTCCCGACTCGACCCGTTTCGTGCTGGTCCGCACCAGCCACCCCGGCAATGTCGGCTCCACCGCCCGCGCGATGAAGGTGATGGGATTTTCAGAGCTGGTGCTGGTGGCCCCGCGCTTCGGGGACGTGCTCAGCCAGGAGGAGACGGTGGCCATGGCCAGCGGCGCGGCCGACATCCTGGTGCGCGCGCGCATCGTCGCGACGCTGGACGAGGCGCTCGAGGGCGTGCAGATCGCCTGCGCCACCGCGATGACGCCGCGCGACTTCGGCCCGCCGGTGGAGGCGCCGCGCGCCTGCTTCGAGCGCCTGGCCGCGCGGCCCGACAAGATCGCCTTCGTGTTCGGCAGCGAGCGCTTCGGGCTGTCGAACGAGGATGTCTACCGCTGCCATGTCTGCCTCTCCATCCCGACGAATCCCGACTACGGCTCGCTGAACCTGGCGCAGGCGGTTCAGCTGCTGGCCTACGAGTGGCGTCAGGCGCTGGGTGGCTTCCCGGTGGTGCCGCGCACCCGCGACGCCGCTCGCGCCGGCATCGACGCGGTGCAGGGCGCGCTCGGCCACTGGGAGCAGGCGCTGGTGCATCTGGGCTTTCTCGATCCGAAGGTGCCGCGCAAGCTGATGCCGCGCCTGAACCAGCTGCTCAACCGCGCCGAGCCGACGCTCGAGGAGATCAGCATCCTGCGCGGCATCGCCCGCGAGATCCTGCGTCGCGGCTGAAAATCGGCGCGCGTCCTACACTTCGCTTTCGTCGGCGACGCTGCGGCGCCGCCTCCCGAAGCTCGTCACGAGTCCGCCATGTTCAGCCGCCTGAAAGAAGACATCGACTGCATCCTCGAACGCGATCCGGCCGCCCGCTCGCGCCTGGAGGTGCTGACCTGTTATCCGGGCCTGCACGCGCTGTGGATCCAGCGTCTGGCGCACTGGTTCTGGGTGCGCGACTTCAAGTGGCTGGGCCGCTGGCTGTCGCACTGGGGCCGCTTCCTGACCGGCATCGAGATCCACCCCGGCGCCACCTTCGGCCGGCGCGTCTTCATCGACCACGGCATGGGCATCGTCATCGGCGAGATGGCCGAGGTCGGCGACGACTGCACCATCTACCAGGGCGTGACGCTGGGCGGCACCTCGCTGGTCAAGGGCGCCAAGCGCCACCCGACGCTGGGCCGCGGCGTGATCGTCGGCGCCAATGCCTGCGTGCTCGGCGGCTTCACGGTGGGCGACGGCGCCCGCGTGGGCTCCGGCGCGGTGGTGACCAAGCCGGTGCCCGACGGCGCCACTGCGGTGGGCAACCCGGCGCGCATCATCGCCGCGCAGCAGGACGCCCAGCGCGAGGCCGCGGCCGCGCGCATGGGCTTCTCCGCCTACGGCGTGACGCAGGGCGAGGATCCGGTCGCGCAGGCGATGAAGGGCCTGATCGACAACGCCTCCAGCCACGAGCACCAGATCGCGCTGCTGTGGCAGGCGATCGAGAAGCTCTCGGCGCGCGCCCGCGAGCTGCCGGCCGACCCTTGCGTGCCCGACGAGGCGCACCGCACCGAGCAGTTCGACGCCGAGCGGCTGAACCGGCTGGTCAAGTAGCGCGGCCGCGCTGTCGCGCAGCCTGTCACGCCAGAGGAGCCGCCTGCGCGGCCACCCCCGTGATTTCGGGGGCTCGGCGCGTGAACCCCTGCCTTCGTTTTTGCCAGATCGGCTCATAGCATGAGCTTCAGGTCGTCCGTGGGGGGCGGCCACCTGGAGTCGTGCTCATGTCTCATCCTCTTCCTGGCTCGTCATGCAGGGCCGCTTCCCGCTCGCATCGGCTCGACCGGCTGGCCATGCTGCTCGCCGGTGCGGCGGCGCTGCTGGCCGGCTGCGGCGGTGGCGAGAACGGTGCCGCCACCGACGCGCCGCTGGCGCAGCTGATGGCGGCCAAGACCACCGGAAAAGCGGGTGGTGGCGGGGGCAAGGGCAAGACTGCTCCCGCTCCGGCACCCGCTCCGGCACCCGCACCCGCCCCGGCACCGGTGCCACCCGCACTGGTGGACATGCCGCCGTGCCTTCCTTCCGGCAAGGGCATCGACTATCCGGTCGGCCCGGGGCAGGCCTACACCGCACTCGACCAGGTGCCCTGGGAGGGCCTGAAGGCCGGCGACACGGTGCGCATCTTTCCGTCGGCGACGCCCTATGCCGGCAAGTTCCTGATCGCCGCGCAGGGCACGGCCGATGCGCCGGTGCGCATCTGCGGCGTGCGCGCGGCCGACGGCGCGCGGCCGGTGATCGACGGCAACGGCGCCACCACCCGCGCCGCGCTGGCCTCGGCCTATGGCAGCAGCACCTACGCCAGCGACATCCACCAGGCCCGCTCGGTCATCGTCATCAAGCCGCTGGCCACGCAGGGCTGGACCGCCTATCCGCAGCATGTGCAGATCGACGGACTGAAGATCCAGCGCGCCCATCCGTCCTACACCTTCCGCGACGCCGCCGGCGCCACGAAGAGCTATCTGCCCTTCGGCGCCTGCATCTGGGTCGAGCGCGGCCACCACATCACGCTGGCCGACAACGAGATCAGCGACTGCCAGATGGCGATCTTCAGCAAGTCGACCGATGACGGCGAGTTCGCCCAGACCCGGAACCTGCGCATTGCCGGCAACCACATGCACGGCCACGGCATCGCCGGCAGCTACACCGAGCACACCACCTACACCCAGAGCATCGGCGCGGTGATCGAGTTCAACCACTACGGCCCGCTGCGCGCCGGGGCGCTGGGCAACTCGGTCAAGGACCGCTCGGCCGGGCTGCTGGTGCGCTACAACCGCATCGAGGAAGGCGCGCACGCGATCGACCTGGTCGAGGCCGAGGACTTTCCGGTCACCGCGCTGGCGCTGCCCGCCTACCGCACCACCCATGTGATCGGCAACCAGATCCGCAAGACCGGCGACACCGGCAGCGTCATCCACTATGGCGGCGACCACTATGGCAGCTCGCCCGGCGCGCTCTGGGGCGAGCCGATCTACCGCAAGGGCACGCTGCACCTGCAGCACAACACCTTCCAGCTGGGCGGAAAGACCGCCTGGCTGCTGCAGCTCTCCACCACCGAGGAGACGGCCGAGGTGCACGGCAACATCGTCATCTATGCCGACAGCGTCACCCAGCGCAATCTGCGCATGTCCCAGCAGGTGGGCACCGGCTGGACCAGCGGGGGCATCGTCAACCTGGGCATCAACTGGGTGTCGAGCGGCTGGCAGGATTCGGACATCTGGCATCCGGTGCCGGGGCAGCTCAATGGCACCGCCGCGCTGATCTCGGGCAGCAGCGCGCCGATCGACCTGGCGACCTGGATCCCGCTGGCGGGCAGCGCGGTGATCGATGCAGCCGCGCCGTGGCCGCTTGTGCTGGCCGGTCATGAGCCGGTCTGGCAGCTCGATGCATCCGGCCGGGCGCAGCCTCGCAGCATCGTCGGCAGCGCCCGCGATCTGGGGTCGGTCGAGCGCTGACCCGACCCTGGCGCAAGGCTTCCGAAAGTTTCCGGAAAGACTTCGCGCCGATCTCCTTGTTAAGTTACATCCAGTTGCAATAACACGGGATGTTTCGCATGGAGATCACTGGAAAGCCTGGAAAGGCGGCCGGGCGGCGGCTGTCGGTCGGCCTGCTGCCGCTGCTGCCATTGCTGCCGCTGCTGCTGGCGGGCTGTCTGTCGGGCGGCTCGGACAGCGAGGCCGCCTCGCCGCAGGCCCAGGCGCTGGAGGCCATCCTGCAGGGCGAGTCGGGCGGCAGCGCGCTGCAGCCCTTCAGCGCCTGCGAGGCCTCCGGCCTGGGGGCCGACCACCGCGTCGGTCCGGGCCAGACCTACACCGAGCTGGAGCAGGTGCCCTGGGAGTCGCTGCGGGCCGGCGACACGGTGCGCATCTTCCACCGCGCCGAGCCCTACCGGGGCAAGTTCATGCTGGCCGCGCAGGGCACGGCCGCCGCGCCGGTGCGGGTGTGCGGCGTGCGCTCGGCCGCGGGCGAGCGCCCGACGATCAACGGCAGCGGCGCGGTGTCGCGCCCGGCCCTGGCCGGCGGCTACAGCAGCAGCGCCGAGTACCGCCTGCTGCATCAGGCGCGCTCGCTGATCCTGATCAAGCCGCTGGCCAGCGCGGCCGACGCCTGGACCCAGGCGCCCTCGCACATCCAGATCGACGGCCTGCGCATCGTGCGCGCCCACCCCGATCTGTCCTTCACCGATGTCGACGGCGTCAGCCGCCGCTACGAGGCCTTCGGCGCCTGCATCTGGATCGAGCGCGGCCGCAACATCACCCTGGCCGACAACGAGATCGCCGACTGCCAGATGGGCGTGTTCAGCAAGTCGACCGACGACAACAGCGCCTCGGTCACCCGGGACCTGCGCCTGATCGGCAACCACATTCACGGCCACGGCATCCGGGGCAGCGACCGGGTGCATGCGACCTACACCCAGGGCGTGGGCACGGTGATCGAGTTCAACCGCTACGGCGCGCCGCGCGAGGGTGCGCTGGGCAATGCGATCAAGGACCGCTCGGCCGGGCTGATCGTGCGCCACAACCGCATCGAGGAGGGCGCGCACGCGCTGGATCTGGTCGAGGCCGAGGATTTCCCGAAGACCGCGCTGGCCACCGCGGCCTACCGCGAGACCCATGTGCACGGCAACGTCATCATCAAGCGCGGCGACACCGGCACCACGGTCCACTACGGCGGCGACCACTACGGCAGCTGGCCCGGCGCGATGTGGGGCGAGCCGATCTATCGCAAGGGCACGCTGCATTTCTACGACAACCTGGTCGAGCTGACCGGCAGCTCGGCGGTGCTGTTCCAGATCTCGACGACCGAGGAGCGGGTGCAGGCCTGGAACAACATCGTGGTCTATGCGCCGACGGTGCAGTCGCGCCTGCTGCGCACCGACCAGGACATCGGCGCGTCCTGGACCAGCGGCGGCATCGTGACGCTGGGCGCCGACAACCGCATCGTCAGCGGCTGGCGCGACACCAGCCCGTGGCATCCGGTCGGCGGCCAGCTGATCGGTGCCGAGCGGGTGACGACGATCGACGCGATGCCCGCCGATCCGGCGGCGCTGATCGCGCAGTCCGGCGGCCTGCTCGGCGCGCCTCAGGTGCGCTGAGGCCGGCGCGCGGTCTTCGGCCGGAAGGCGCTGACGACCGACTCGCGCGTCTCGATGTAGGGCCCGCCGATCAGGTCGATGCAGTAGGGCACCGCGGCGAAGATGCCCGGGCAGGGCGGCTGCGCGCCCGGCAGGCCCTCCAGCGTCTCGGCGATGGACTTCGGCTGGCCCGGCAGGTTCAGGATCAGCGCACGGCCGCGGATCACCGCCACCTGGCGCGACAGGATCGCGGTCGGCACGAAGCGCAGACTGATCTGGCGCATCTGCTCGCCGAAGCCCGGCATGACCTTGTCGGCCACCGCCAGCGTGGCCTCGGGCGTGACGTCGCGCGGCGACGGGCCGGTGCCGCCGGTGGTCAGCACCAGGTCGCAGCGCTCGACGTCGACCAGCTCGCGCAGCGTCGCGCTGATGCCCTCCTGCTCGTCCGGGATCAGCCGGGTGACCCAGGTGACCGGGTTGTGCAGCGCGCGCGCCATCCAGTCCTGCAGCGCCGGCAGGCCCTTGTCCTCGTAGACGCCGCTGCTGGCGCGGTCGCTGATCGAGACCAGGCCGATGCGCAGCGGCTCGGGCGGGGGCAGGGCGGTGGCGGTGGCCTCACTCATCGTCGTCTTCCTGGTCGTCGTCGGCGTCGTGCGGGGCGGCTGCGGCGGCGGCCGCGGCCAGCGTGGACTTGATCTGCTGGAACAGCTCGCGATAGGCGCGGCCCTTGCGCTCGGTCGGGGCCTCCGCGCCCTGGGTGGCGGCTGCGGCGGCCGTGGCCTGGTCCTTGCGCGCGTTGCGGATCAGCGTGCGCAGCGCCTGCGCGTCGGTGCCGGGGTGCTCGCCCATCCACTGGGTGAAGGCATCGTCCTCGGCGATCAGGCGGTCGCGCCAGCGCTCGGCGGTGTGCAGCGCCAGGGTTTCCTTGGCGCCGGGCAGCTTGAAGGAGGCCACCGCCTCGCGCAGCGGCTCGGCATCGATGCCGCGCATGATCTTGCCGATGTACTGCAGCTGGCGCCGGCGGCCCTCGTGCGAGCGGATGCGCTTGAGATCGAGCAGCGCGTCGAGCAGCGACTCAGGCATGCCGACGATCGCCTTCAGGCGGTGCGCCGGCATCTCGTCGAGCTCCTTGCCCAGGGCCTGCAGATCGTGCATCTGCTTCTTCAGCCGCGTCTTGCTGGGACGGCCGGAGAAATCCTCGTCCTGGAAGCCGTCATCGGCGCCGTCGTCGTGATCGAAGTGGTAATTCGGGTGCATGGGTGGGAAGGGGGCTCGGGGACCGGTCGGGTCGGGCTGCCCCCGGTGGGGACGACGGCTATGATACGAGCGACCACCCCTCGCACCGCCAGCCCCGCCTGTCCATGACCGCCACGACCCGCCGTCCGTCCCGTTCGAAGGCTGCAGCTCCGGCTGCCGCGACCGTGCCTGCCCAGGCGCCTGAGGCGGGTTTCGCCTACAGCCGCGCGCAGTTCGCCGACCTGGTCGAGCAGACGCTGGAGATCGCGAAGTCGCTCGGCGCCAGCGATGCCGGCGTCGAGGTCTCCGAGGGTTCGGGCCTGTCGGTGTCGGTGCGCAAGGGCCGGCTCGAGAATGTCGAGCGCAACCGCGACAAGGCGGTCGGCGTGACCGTCTACCTCGGCCAGCGCCGCGGCAATGCCAGCACCTCCGACTTCTCGCCGCAGGCGCTGCGCCAGACGGTGCAGGCGGCCTACGACATCGCCCGCTTCACCGCCGAGGATCCGGCCGCCGGCCTGCCCGACGCCGAGGATCTCGCGCTGGGCGAGGCGGCCGAATGCCGGCTCGATCTCTTCCACCCCTGGCAGGTCGATGCCGAGGCTGCCGCCGAGATGGCGCTGCGCTGCGAGGCCGCGGCGATGGGCGTGGACCGGCGCATCACCAATTCCGACGGCGCGGGCGTGTCGGCGCAGCAGTCGCACTTCTTCGCCGGCAACAGCCGGGGCTTCCGTGGCGGCTATGCCAGCTCGCGCCACTCGATGTCGGTCTCGCCGATCGCCGGACGTGGCGCGCAGATGCAGCGCGACTCCTGGTACAGCTCGGCACGCGACAAGGCCGATCTGGCCTCGCCCGAGGCGGTGGGCCGCTACGCCGCCGAGCGGGCGCTGTCGCGCCTGAAGGGCCGCAAGATCGCCACCGGCGAGGTGCCGGTGCTGTTCGAGTCGACGGTGGCCGCCGGCCTGCTCGGCGCCTACGTGCAGGCCACCAGCGGCGGCGCGCTCTACCGCCGCACCACCTTCCTGGCCGACAGCCTGGGCCGGCAGGTCTTTCCCGAGCACATCGACATCCTCGAGGATCCGCACATCCTGAAGGCCAAGGGCAGCGCGCCCTTCGACGACGAGGGCGTGCGCACCCGCGCCCGCCAGGTGGTCGAGGCCGGCGTGACCCAGGGCTACTTCCTGTCGAGCTACTCGGCGCGCAAGCTCGGCATGAAGACCACCGGCCACGCCGGCGGCGCGCAGAACCTGCGCCTGTCGAGCCGCCTGACGCAGGCCGGCGACAGCCTCGACGAGATGATCCGCAAGCTCGGCCGCGGCCTGTTCGTCATCGAGCTGATGGGGCAGGGCGTCAACTACGTCACCGGCGACTACTCGCGCGGCGCCGCCGGCTTCTGGGTCGAGAACGGCCGCATCGCCTATCCGGTCGAGGAGATCACCATCGCCGGCAACCTGCGCGACATGCTGCGCGGCATCGTCGCGGTCGGCGCCGACGCGTACGCCTCGGGTAGCCGCACCATCGGCTCGGTGCTGATCGACCGGATGATGGTGGCTGGCCACTGAAGGGGTGTCTGGCGGCGTGTCTGGTGGCGCGCCCGGCGGTGCAGCCGCGGCATGAGCCCGCTCCCTACGTAGTCCTGCGCAGGGGTTAGTCTCATGGTTATCCCGAAGAGGTGTTCCTAGAATCGCTCTCGACCCCGAGAGAAGAACAGATTTCGAGAACATCGCCCCTTCAGGACTCATCCGCATGCAACGTCGCTCGTTTGTTCGTCATGCCGGCCTGGCCGGCGTTCTGGCTGCCGGCGTTGCGCCGACCGTGGTGCACGCGCAGGCCAACATCCGCTGGCGCCTGGCCTCGAGCTTCCCGAAGTCGCTCGACACCATCTACGGCGGCGGCGATGTCTTCGCGAAGAAGGTCGCCGAGATGTCGGGCGGCAAGTTCCAGATCACGGTGCATCCGGGCAGCGAGCTGATGCCCCCCTTCGGCGTGGTCGATGGCGTGCAGAACGGCACCGTCGAGTGCGCCCACACCGTGCCGTACTACTTCTTCGGCAAGGACGAGACCTTCGCGCTGGGCGCGGCCATTCCCTTCGGCATGAACAGCCGCCAGATGACCGCGTGGATGTTCGAGGGCAACGGCCTGAAGCTGATGCGCGAGTTCTACGCGCAGTACAGCATCATCAGCTTCCCTTGCGGCAACACCGGCGCGCAGATGGGCGGCTGGTACCGCAAGCCGCTGCAGTCGATCGCCGACATGAAGGGCCTGAAGTTCCGCGTCGGCGGCTTCGCCGGCAAGGTGGTCGAGCGTCTGGGCGGCGTGCCGCAGAACATTCCCGGCGGCGAGATCTACCAGGCGCTGGAGAAGGGCACCATCGACGCGGCCGAGTGGATCGGTCCCTACGACGACCAGAAGCTCGGCTTCAACAAGGTCGCGCCGAACTACGCCTATCCGGCCTGGTGGGAGGGCGGTCCGCAGATCGACCTGTTCGTCAACCAGAAGGCCTTCAACAGCCTGTCGGCCGAGTACAAGGCCATCGTCGAGGCCGCGGCCACCTACTCGCATGTCGAGATGCAGGCCAAGTACGACGCGAAGAATCCGGCCGCGCTCAAGCAGCTGGTCTCCAGCGGCACCAAGCTGTTCCGCTTCCCGAAGGACGTGATGGAGGCGGCCTTCAAGGAATCGATGGCGCTGTACAGCGAGCTCTCGGCCAAGAACCCGAACTGGAAGAAGGTCTATACCGACTTCGCCAAGTTCCGCGCCGAGCAGAACCTGTGGTTCCGCTTCGCCGAGTCCGGCTTCGACGACTTCATGCAGCAGCAGAAGCTCTGACCGCTGCGCCAGATTGTCGCTCGGGTATTCCCCGCACGACAGACCGTCCCGCTCTTCCTAGAATGGGACACCCGTGCCCGACTGCCCCGGTGGCCTGTCGGGCCACCCGCGTGATGAAGGCGCTGCAGACAGCGCCGATGACACAGGAGACAGATTCATGGAACGTCGCTCGTTTGTTCGTCATGCCGGCCTGGCCGGCGTCCTGGCCGCGGGTGCCGCGCCGGCCGTGGTGCATGCGCAGGCCAACATCCGCTGGCGCCTGGCCTCGAGCTTCCCGAAGTCGCTCGACACCATCTACGGCGGCGGCGATGTCTTCGCGAAGAAGGTCGCCGAGATGTCGGGCGGCAAGTTCCAGATCACGGTGCATCCGGGCGGCGAGCTGATGCCCCCCTTCGGCGTGGTCGATGGCGTGCAGAACGGCACCGTCGAGTGCGCCCACACCGTGCCGTACTACTTCTTCGGCAAGGACGAGACCTTCGCGCTGGGCGCGGCCATTCCCTTCGGCATGAACAGCCGCCAGATGACCGCGTGGATGTTCGAGGGCAACGGCCTGAAGCTGATGCGCGAGTTCTACGCGCAGTACAGCATCATCAGCTTCCCTTGCGGCAACACCGGCGCGCAGATGGGCGGCTGGTACCGCAAGCCGCTGCAGTCGATCGCCGACATGAAGGGCCTGAAGTTCCGCGTCGGCGGCTTCGCAGGCAAGGTGGTCGAGCGTCTGGGCGGCGTGCCGCAGAACATTCCCGGCGGCGAGATCTACCAGGCGCTGGAGAAGGGCACCATCGACGCGGCCGAGTGGATCGGTCCCTACGACGACCAGAAGCTCGGCTTCAACAAGGTCGCGCCGAACTACGCCTATCCGGCCTGGTGGGAGGGCGGTCCGCAGATCGACCTGTTCGTCAACCAGAAGGCCTTCAACAGCCTGTCGGCCGAGTACAAGGCCATCGTCGAGGCCGCGGCCACCTACTCGCATGTCGAGATGCAGGCCAAGTACGACGCGAAGAATCCGGCCGCGCTCAAGCAGCTGGTCTCCAGCGGCACCAAGCTGTTCCGCTTCCCGAAGGACGTGATGGAGGCGGCCTTCAAGGAGTCGATGGCGCTGTACAGCGAGCTCTCGGCCAAGAATCCGAACTGGAAGAAGGTCTACACCGACTTCGCCAAGTTCCG
This sequence comes from Sphaerotilus sp. FB-3, assembly GCF_023706025.1. Classification (NCBI taxonomy): domain Bacteria; kingdom Pseudomonadati; phylum Pseudomonadota; class Betaproteobacteria; order Burkholderiales; family Sphaerotilaceae; genus Sphaerotilus; species Sphaerotilus sp. FB-3. The sequence goes on from NZ_BQWE01000009.1 coordinate 64,758, forward strand.
CGCCGATCAGAACCTGTGGTTCCGCTTCGCCGAGGCCGGCTTCGACGACTTCATGCAGCAGCAGAAGCTGTGACGACCCGAGGCGCCTTGTGCGCCCCGCGCTGAATGGCCAGACTGCCGACCGCCCGGTGCATGCCGAGGCGGTTTTTTCATTTGTGCCGACCCTGTTTCGAGTGTCGCCCCCCGGTTCGAGTGAAAGTGACATTTGTCACAAGAATGCAGGGGCCAATTTCATCCCGCGCTGGATAGACTTTGTAAAAACAATTCTTGTTCACAAAAATCTGGAAACGGAACATCACAATCCGATGCGGTGAGTTCGAACAGGATTCATGCGTTTCCTGCACCATCGCTTCCATTGTTCCCTGTGCTTTCATGACGGATACCGCTCAGTCTTCCTCCCGTCCCCGGCTTGTGTTGCGTGCCTGGCAGCTGCGTGATGCCGACGCGGGTGCGCTGAAGCTGTTCATGAACCTGCTGCGCAACCGGCTGCAGGCCGAGTGGGTGGCGGCACAGGAGGGCTCGCCGGTCGATCTGCTGGTGCTGCCGGTGGGAGCGGTCGATCCATCCGGCTTCGAGGCCTTGGCCGCATCCGGTGCGATCCGGTTGAGCATTGCCGCCGATGCCGCGGCGCAGGCTCGTGCTGGGGCGCTGGCGCTGCAGCGGCCGCTGCAGTTCGAGGAGTTCAGTGCGCTGATGCTGGAGATCGAGCCAGGTCTGATCGAGACGGCTGCGGCTCGTCGTGGGGTGCCGGCCCCGGTCGATCCTGCACCCGCGCCTGTGCCCGCCGCTCCGACCGTCACTGCCACTGCTGCCACCGTGGTCGTCGAACCGGCGCCCGTGGCTCGGCCGCCTGCGCGTCCTGGGCTGGAGCTGGCGCCGGGCGCGCGGGTGCGGCTGCGGCGCTGGCCGGATCCGGTGCAGCTGCAGGGCCGCAAGGGGCATCAGCGGCTGGCCAGCCAGATCGCGGCCACCGCACTCGAGCGTGAGGATCTGCTGTCGCTGTCGGGTCTGCCGGAGGTCGAGGTCGATGCCTTCCTGCAGGCGATGCACCGTGCCGATCTGCTCGAGGTGCTGCCGCCTGAATCCGCCTCGTCCGCCTCGGCGGCGGCCGACGTCGCCGCGGCCGATTCCGCCGCCGCCGAGCCGGTGCCGGGCAGCCTGTTCGGGCTGATCCGTCGCCGCCTGGGCATCGGCAGCTGACGTCCGCGCGACGGGTTCGGCCTCTGCTCTGATGCGCGACTGCAAGATCGTCTTCACCGGCACGCCCGGTGCCGGCAAGACCACCGCGATCGCCGCGATCAGCGACACGCCGCCGGTGGTCACCGACGTGCCCAACCGGGATCCTTCGCTGGCCAAGGCCCGCACCACCGTCGGCATGGACTATGGCGAGGTGGTGATCGCCGACCTGGTGCGGGTGCGCCTGTTCGGCACGCCGGGCCAGACCCGGTTCGACTTTCTCTGGCCCATCCTGGCCCACAAGGCGATGGGGCTGATCATCCTGGTCGACAACTCGCGGCCCGATCCGCTGGCCGATCTGCGCATCTATCTCGATGCCTTTGCCGAGCAGCTCGAGCACACCGCCTGCGTCATCGGCATCGGCCGGACCGAGGCGCATCCCGAGCCCGGCCTGCAGGCCTTCGGCGACGAGCTGGCGCGGCGCGGCCGGGTGTTTCCGGTGCTGCCGGTGGATGTACGCGAGCGCGACGATGTGCTGATGCTGCTGGACTGCATCCTGGCCCAGCTCGAGGCCCGCAACCGCGCCGGCCGCGGTCTGGCCCTGATGCGGCATGCCGGACGTCACCTGCGATGAGCGCCTGCGACTCGACACCTCTTTGCTCTCTGTCTTCTCTCTGTCCCGATTTCACGCTTTTCACACTGACTGACCACGGAAGGAAACTCGACATGGCCAACATCAAGCAGAGCCTGGAGCAGCTCATGACCGTCGACGGCGCGATGTGCGCCGCCCTCGTCGACTCGGAGAGCGGCATGATGCTCGGCTCGACCGGCTCTGGCGTCGATCTGGAGATCGCTGCCGCCGGCAACACCGAAGTGATGCGCGCCAAGCTGCGCACGATGAAGCAGCTCGGCCTGGACGATCGCATCGACGACGTGCTGATCACGCTGGGCAAGCAGTACCACATCATTCGTCCCTGCGCCCGCCAGGAAGGCATGTTCTTCTATTTCGTGCTGGACAAGTCGCGCGCCAACCTGGCGCTGGCCCGTCGCAAGGCGGTCGATGTGGACCGTGAACTGCAGTTCTGATCTGGCTTGAGCTGATCTGAGCCGATTCGATCGCGGATCCGGTGCCCGCTGGCGCGGGTTCTAGAATCCGCGCCGATGAATCCTTCCTCACGGATCGCCGGCACTGCAGCCGGACGGCCGGCCCTGTGGCCCGGCCTGGCGTTTGCGCTGATCGGCTCGATCGCCTTTTCCGGCAAGGCCATCATCGTCAAGCTGGCCTATCGGCATGGCACCGATGCGGTGACGCTGCTGATGCTGCGCATGCTGTTCGCACTGCCGCTGTTCCTGGCGCTGGCCTGGTGGTCGGGGCGGGGGCGGCCGGCGCTGAGCCGGCGCGACTGGGGCGCGGTGTTCGGCCTGGGCTTCTCGGGCTACTACCTCGCCAGCTTTCTCGACTTTCTCGGCCTGGCCTACATCAGCGCCAGCCTCGAGCGGCTGATCCTCTATCTCAACCCGACGCTGGTGCTGCTGCTGGGCGTGCTGCTGCATGGCCGCAAGGTCAGCGCCCGGCAGCTGCTGGCGCTGGCGGTCAGCTATGGCGGCGTGCTGCTGGTCTTTGGCCACGAGCTGAACGATCTGGGGCCGAACGTCGGGCTGGGCACGCTGCTGGTCTTCGGCAGCGCGCTGAGCTATGCGGTCTATCTGGTGCAGAGCGGCCAGGAGGTGCAGCGCCTGGGCGCGCTGCGACTGACCGGACTGGCCACCACCGTGGCCTGCCTGCTGTGCATCGGCCAGTTCCTGCTGCTGCGCCCGCTGGAGTCGGTGCTGGCGGTGCCGGCGCCGGTGCTGTGGCTGTCGCTGCTCAATGCCACCGCCTGCACCTTCGCGCCGGTCATCCTGGTGATGATGGGCATCGAGCGGCTGGGCGCGACGCTGGCGGCGCAGACCGGTCTGGTCGGGCCGATGAGCACCATCCTGATGGGCATCTTCATCCTCGGCGAGCCGATGACGCCATGGATCCTGGGCGGCACCGCGCTGGTGCTGGCCGGCGTGGCGCTGCTGGCGCGCTGGCGCTGAATGGCGCGGGCGCTGCGCTTCAGCGCTTCGACGACACCACGATGCCGGCGACGATCAGCACGAAGGCCGCCGCGTGGTACAGGTGCGGCGCCTCGCCGAGCAGCGCGGTCGACAGCAGCGCGGCGAACAGCGGCGTCAGGTTGACGAACAGGCCGGCGGTGGTCGGCCCCACCGCGGCCACCGCCCGTCCCCACAGTCCGTAGGCCACCAGCGACGGACCGACGACGATGTAGGCGATCGCGGCGAACACCGCCAGCGACCACTCGGGCTGGCGAGGCCAGGCCAGCGCCTCCACGCCGGCCGCACCGCCGGCCCAGAGCAGGCCGAAGAGCGTCTGCACCAGCAGGAACTCATGCCACTCCCAGGCGCGCGGCTGGCCGTCCGCACCGGTGACCTGCGGGCGTGCCGCGCCGCGCATCGACGCGGGCGGACGCACCAGCAGCCAGCTGTAGCCCGACCAGCTCGCGGCCGCCGCCAGCATGAAGAGATCGCCCTGGACGAACTGCACCTGGGCCAGCGCCAGCGGATCGCCCCGGCCGAGCACCACCGCCACCCCGGCCAGCGACAGCGCCGCGCCGATCATCTGGCCGCGCTGCGGCCGCTCCGCGAAGAAGAGCGCGCCGATCAGCAGCATCCACAGCGGCATGCTCGCGGCGATCAGCGTGACATTGATCGGGGTCGAGGTGGTCAGCGCCACATACTGCAGCGCGTTGTAGGCGCCCACGCCCAGCAGGCCGACCAGCGCCAGATAGGGCCAGCGTGCGGCGATGTCGGCACGGTTGCGCGCACCGGCGAGCGCCCGGCGGCCGATCACCAGCAGCACCAGCAGCACCAGCGCCCAGCGGATCGCGTTGAGCAGCAGCGGTGGCACATGGGGCACTGTCATGCGTCCGACCACCGCATTGCCGGCCCACAGCAGCGGCGGCAAGGTCAGCATCAGCACCAGGCGGGGAGACAGGGCGGGCATGGCAGGGCGGTCCGGAACGGGAGCCGCATCCTAACCGCGAAATAGAACGGTCGTGCAGGATGGAGCGCGCCATGCTTCGGCTCTAGCAGGGCGAGGGTCGTGCATGCCGATGCAGGAATGTGATCTCGGGCAGATGTGACTTATTTCTCGTTTCCTGCGGAGGGGTGCTCAGCGGCGCGTTTTTTCATCTGCTTGGATGATGCGAAGTGGCGTGACATTCAACACAGTCCGCCAGTCCGGCATTCAGACAGGGGGAGACGGATCAGGCGCCCGGCCACAGGGACCTGCGTCTCCGCATGAATGGGTTCAGACCAGCGAAGGAGCGCAAGATGGGACGGGATGTCATGGAAGCGGAAGCGGCCGTGGTGGGCATGCGGCCTGCGGAAGGCACGAGGGCCGCGGTCGGCCTGGGGACCGAAGTCCCCGGTGCGCGGCTGCTGCTGATCGACGACTACGAGTTCATCCGCATCGGCGTGCGCACCATGTGCGCGCGGCTGCACGGCCGACCGGTCGAGTGGCACGAAGCGGGCTCGCTGCAGGACGGCATCGGGATCTTCGGCCGCGACGGGCCCTTCGATGCGGTGCTGCTGGATCTCAATCTGAGCGACTGCAAGGGCCTGCAGGGGCTGCGCCTGTTCATGCAGGCGCATCCGCTGGCCCGGGTGCTGATCTTCAGCGGCACGGTCGACGAATTCGTCATCCGCCAGGCCCGGGCGCTGGGTGCGCAGGGCTATCTGCGCAAGACCGGCTCGGCGCAGGAGCTGCAGTCCGCGCTGGCCGAGCTGCTGCCGCCGCCTGAGCGTCCGCGCCTGCCGCTGGCCGCCGAGCGGCTCTTTCCCCGCCTGCCGGGCTCGTCGATGTACGACCGCATCGCCGAGCTGGGGCCGCGGCATCTGGAGGTGCTGGAGCTGGTGCTGTCGGGTTGCACCAACCAGGAGATCAGCAGCGCCACCACGCTGTCGCTGGGCACGGTCAAGAACTATGTGTCCTCGCTGCTGCTGGCGCTGGACGTGCGCTCGCGCTCGCATCTGATCAGCCTGTTCCGCTGAGCGCAGCCACCGGGCCGGCATGGCGCAGCGGCAGATCGCTCGGCGTGTCGTCGTCGGTCCTGGCGAGGGGCGGGAGGCGGCGCCGCAGGATGCACGGGCCGAGCGCCGCTCGGTGCGGCGCCGGCTCGAGGATGCGGCCTTTGCCGATGCCTTCGAGCGGGCGCCGGAGGTGCTGCTGGTGCTGGCCCTGGCGCAGATGGTCAGCGCCGTCTGGCTGGGCGCGCTGCAGCAGCGCGGTGCGGTGCTGCTGTGCGCGATGCTGGCGCTGGCCGGTCTGGTGCCCTGCGCGCTCGGTCACCGCGCGCTACGCCAGGCGCGGGCGGCCGGCGCGCCGCGCGAGCGGCTGCAGCGGCTGCGCCGGCGCTGGCAGTGCCGCATGGCGCTGGCGCTGCTGACGCCCGCGCTCACGCTGGCGGCCGACCTGCTCTCGGCCGGCCGGGTCGAGCTCGAGGCGGTGGTGGTCCTGGTGCTGGTCAGCCTGTATGTGGCGGCGGTCTGGGCGGCCTGGCCGCTGCTGGGCAGCATGGCGGCGGTGGGTGCGGCCGCCTGCGCGCTGGTCTGCGTCGGCCTCGGCGAGCTGCGTCTGGCCCTGTCGCTGGCGGCAGCGGCGATGCTGGCGCTGTGGCTGCGCCATCAGGTGGCAGCAGTCTGGCTGCGGGCGATGCGGGCCCGTCTTGGGGCGGACGACCTGAGCGCCTCGCTGGCGCGCGAGCGCGATGCGGCGCTGCGCGCGCAGGCCGATGCCCATCGCTTCGTCGCCACCGCCAGCCACGACCTGCGCCAGCCGATGCATGCGCTGGGCCTGTTCGTCTCGTCGCTGGGGCGGCGGGTGCAGGGCACGCCGGAAGCCTCGATCGTGCGCAACATGACCCGATCGATCGAGGCGCTGGACCAGTCCTTCGGCGCGATGCTCGACATCTCGCGGCTCGAGGCCGGCTCGATGGAGGTCAACCTGCAGCATTTCGCGCTGCGCGATGTCTTCCGTCGGCTGCATCTGCATTTTGCCGGGCTGGCGGAGACGGCCGGGCTGGGCCTGCGCTTCTCGCCGGGCGGCAAGTCGGTGCGCAGCGACCCGCAGCTGCTCGAGCGGGTGCTGGGCAATCTGGTGCAGAACGCGCTGCGCCACACCCGCGAGGGCGGCGTGGTGGTGGTCGCGCGCAGCACCCGCACCCACACGAACATCGAGGTCTGGGACACCGGCAGCGGCATCGCGCCCGAGGAGCTGCCGCGCATCTTCGACGAGTTCTATCAGGTCCGCGAGGGTGCCCGGCGCCGCCAGCGTGGCCTGGGCCTGGGCCTGGCGATCGTGCGCCGGCTGGTGCGGCTGATGGGCCACACGCTGACCGTGGCGTCCTGCCCGGGGCGGGGCACGATGTTCCGCATCGGCATCGCCACCGGCGCGCTCGACGAGATGGAGCGCGCCACCGCCGCGGCCGACACCGTGCCGATGCCGCTCTTCGAGGCCCGCTCCATCCTGGTGATCGACGATGACGAGGCGATTCGCGAGGGCCTGACGGCGGTGCTGTCCGAATGGGGCTACGAGGTGATGACGGCGGCCGGCATCGGCGAGGCGCTGGCCCTGGCCGGCGAGGCGGACGGCGCGATCGACCTGATCCTGTCGGACCTGCATCTGGCCGACGGCGAGGACGGCCTGGACGCGATCGACAGCGTGCGCCGGCGCTGTGCGCTGCCGGTGCCCGCGCTGGTCATCACCGGCGACACCACCGCCGACGAGATGCGCCGTGTCGAGCAGGCCGGACTGGTGCTGCTGTTCAAGCCGCTGCAGCCGCGCAGGCTGATGGCGGCGCTGCGGCAGATGAGTGCGCAGACCTGAGCAGGGAAGTGACTTTCGGCAGATTTTCGCAGCGCCGGCCCTGCCTAGACTGGCTGCATGAGTTCCATCGATGTCGATGTGCTGCTGTCCCCTCTCCAGGCCGCGTCGCCCTGCGGCGAGACTGACCTGGAGTACGACGAGGACTTCCAGGCGCTGCTGCGCGCCTCGGCCGGGCGGCCGGAGCAGCAGTACGGCGACACGCTGATTCCGGCCGAGGAGCCGGACTGGATCGCGATGCGCCGACATGCGCTGGCGCTGTTCGGACGCGGGCGCGATCTGCGGGTGGCCGTGCAGCTGCTGCGTGCGGCGCTGCGCCTCGACGGCCTGGGCGCGCTGGCGCCGGGCCTGCGCCTGGTCGCCGGTCTGCTCGAACGCTACTGGGACAGCCTCTGGCCGCGGCCCGATCCGGATGATCCCGACGATCACTTCATGCGCATGAACGCGCTGGCGGAGCTGGCCGACGCGGACCTGCTGCTGGCCGACATTCGTGCCGCGCGGGTGCCCGGCGACCGCACCGGGCTGAACGGCCGCCAGCTTGAGCTGGCCAGCGGCCGGGCCGCGGCCCGGCCCGGCGAGCCGGTGCCGGTGGCGGCCGCGCTGGCGCCGGTGCTGCGTGCGGCCGAGGCGGCGCAGCCGGGCCTGCTGGCCGATCTGTCGACCTTGCCGCAGCAGCTCGAGCCCTTGATCGTCACGCTGCAGCGTCATGCCGCCGCGCAGGCCCCCGAATTCAAGCTGCTGCGGCCGCTGCTGCAGGCGCTGGCCGCCACGGTCGATCTGGCGGGTGTCGCTCCGGGGGCGGTGGCGCCGCAGGCCGGCGCGGCTCCCCCGTCGGCGTCGGCGTCGGCGTCGGCGGATGCGGCCGTACCGGTTGCCGCGGCGATGGTCGCGGTGCCGGCGCTGACGCCGGGCACGATCACCAGCCGCGACGAGGCGCTGCGCCAGCTCGAGCGCGTCTGCGAATGGCTCGAGCGCAACGAGCCCTCGCATCCGGCGCCGCTGCTGATCCGCCGCGCCCAGCGCCTGATGGGCAAGAGCTTCTTCGAGATCGTCAAGGACCTCGCCTCCGACGGCATCGATTCGGTCGAGCGCATCGCCGGCCTGTCCTACGAGGAGGCCACCGGCGGCTGCTGAGCGCGGCCCCGCCGCGCACGCCCTCCGGCCCTCCGTTCCCTCCCCGCCTTCCTGGAGCCCGATCGCCATGTCCACCAGCAGCCAGAAGTTCATCGCCCGCAACCGCGCGCCGCGCGTGCAGATCGAGTACGACGTCGAGCTCTACGGCGCCGAGAAGAAGATGCAGCTGCCCTTCGTGATGGGCGTGCTCGCCGACCTCTCGGGCAAGCCGGCCGAGCCGCTTGCGCCGGTGGCCGAGCGCAAGTTCGTCGACATCGACGTCGACAACTTCGATGCGCGCATGAAGGCGATGAAGCCGCGGGTCGCCTTCCAGGTGCCCAACACGCTGACCGGCGAGGGCAATCTGTCGATCGACCTGAGCTTCGAGAGCATGGACGACTTCACCCCGGGCGCGATCGCGCGCCGGGTCGACAGCCTGTCGCAGCTGCTGGCCGCGCGCCAGCAGCTCGCCAACCTGATCACCTACATGGACGGCAAGACCGGCGCCGAGGAGCTGATCGCCCGGGTCATCAAGGACCCGGCGCTGCTGCAGTCGCTGGCCGCGGCGCCGCGCCCCGCGGCGGAATGAGGCCGCAGCCGCTTCGCTGACCCCGATCCACGCACAGGAGGGCCCGATGGCCGACGCACAGACCCAGACCGCCGCTCCGGCCTTTGCCGGCGTCGACTTCCAGGGCGACGACTTCGCCGCGCTGCTCGAGCGCGAGTTCCGTCCGCGCAGCGACGACCTGCGCTCCGAGGTCGAGCAGGCGGTGCAGACGCTGGCGCAGCAGGCGCTGGCGCAGACCGCGCTGGTCGGCGACGACGTCATGCGCTCGATCGGCGCGATGATCGCCGAGATCGACCACCGGCTGAGCGCGCAGATCAACCAGATCCTGCACCACGCCGACTTCCAGAAGCTCGAGAGCGCCTGGCGCGGACTGCACCATCTCGTCAACAACACCGAGACCGACGAGATGCTGAAGATCCGCGTCATGAACGTCTCGAAGACGGATCTGCACAAGACGCTCAAGCGCTACAAGGGCACGGCCTGGGACCAGAGCCCGATCTTCAAGCGCATCTACGAGGAGGAGTACGGCCAGCTCGGCGGCCATCCCTACGGCTGCCTGGTCGGCGACTACACCTTCGACCACTCGCCGCCCGACGTCGAGCTGCTCGGCGAGATCGCGAAGATCTCGGCCGCGGCCCACGCACCCTTCATCACCGCGCCGGCGCCGTCGCTGCTGCAGATGGATTCCTGGCAGGAGCTGGCCAATCCGCGCGACCTGACCAAGATCTTCACGACGCCGCAGTACGCCGGCTGGCGCTCGCTGCGCGAGTCGGACGACGCGCGCTACATCGGCATGGCGATGCCGCGCTTCCTGGCCCGCCAGCCCTACGGCGCGCGCACCAATCCGGTCGACGACTTCGACTTCGAGGAGGACACCGACGGCGCCGACCACGGCAAGTACGCCTGGGCCAGCGCCGCCTACGCGATGGCGACCAACATCAACCGCTCGTTCAAGCTCTACGGCTGGTGCTCGCGCATTCGCGGCGTGGAGTCCGGCGGCGCGGTCGAGGGCCTGCCGACGCACACCTTCCCGAGCGACGACGGCGGCGTCGACATGAAGTGCCCGACCGAGATCGCCATCAGCGACCGGCGCGAGGCGGAGCTGGCCAAGAACGGCCTGATGCCGCTGGTGCACCGCAAGAACTCCGACTTCGCCGCCTTCATCGGCGCGCAGTCGCTGCAGAAGCCGGCCGAGTACGACGACCCGGACGCCACCGCCAACGCCAACCTCGCCGCGCGGCTGCCTTACCTGTTCGCGACCTGCCGCTTCGCGCACTACCTGAAGTGCATGGTCCGCGACAAGGTCGGCGCCTTCAAGGAGCGCCACGAGATGGAGCGCTGGCTCAACGACTGGATCATGAACTACGTCGACGGCGATCCGGCCAACTCCTCCGAGCACACCAAGGCCGAGAAGCCGCTGGCCGCCGCCCAGGTCGTCGTCGAGGAGATTCCGGGCAATCCCGGCTACTACACCTCCAAGTTCTTCCTGCGCCCGCACTACCAGCTCGAGGGGCTGACGGTGTCGCTGCGCCTGGTCTCCAAGCTGCCGGCGCAGAAGCAGGCCTGAGCCTGAGGTCCACCCCCAACCCGACCCCCGGGGCCCGGCCCCCGCATCCCTCCCCACCCACGCAGCCAGAGGAAGCAAGTCATGTCCACCGATACCCACATCAAGTTCGACGGCGTCGACGGCGAGGCCACCCACAAGGACCACAAGGGCCAGATCGAGGTGCTGTCGTGGAGCTGGGGCGCAGCCAATGCCAGCGCGCTGGCGGGGGGCGGCTCCGGCAAGGGCAAGGGCGAGGGCCATCCCTTCCAGTTCGTGCACTTCTACGACAAGTCCTCGCCGGTGCTGGCCAAGCACTGCGCGCAGGGCAAGCACTTCGCCAGCGTCGTGCTGACCGCGCGCAAGTCCGGCGAGGGCCAGAAGGACTACTTCAAGGTGACGATGAAGGAGGTGCTGATCAACCACATCGCGCCCTCGGGCTCGCAGGGCGGCGACATCACCGAGTCGGTCTCGATGACCTACAAGGACATCGAGTTCTCCTACAAGGCGCAGGACGACAAGGGCGGCCTGAGCGGCGAGGTCAAGTTCGGCTGGAACCTCGCGACCACCGAGACGCGCTGAGGTCGCCATGGCCGCCACGGACACCTATGTCCATCTGCAGACCCGCCGCGCCGGCAAGCTCAAGGGCGAATGCATCGCGCCCGGGCACGAGGACGACATCGCGGTGCGCGGCTGGTCCTGGGGCGTGTCGGCGCAGACCGCGATGGGCTCGGTGCAGGCCACCGCGCGGCGCTCCTACCGCGAGCTCAGCTTCGTCAAGGGCGCCGACACCGCCAGCACCGGACTGCTGAGCGCGCTGGCGACCAACGACGAGGTCAAGGAGCTGAAGCTGACGATGCGCAAGGCCGGCGAGGGCCAGCAGGACTTCCTGCGGCTGACGCTCAAGGGCGCGCGCATCACCTCGGTCGTGCTCGACACCGGCAGCGACGGCGACGTGAGCGAGAGCGTCACCGTGGCCTTCACGAAGGTCGAGCTCGAGTACCTGCCGCAGCAGCGCAGCGGCCAGCGCGGAGCCAGTCATGTCTTCACCGACGAGGTCTGAGGCCCCGGCCGCGGCCGAGGACGCGGCGCGCCGGGTCGCCGCCGGCGATCTGGCCGGCGCGCTCGCGAGCCTGCAGCAGCAGGTGCGCCGCCAGCCGGCCGATGCCCGGCTGCGCATCTTCCTGTTCCAGCTGCTGGTGCTGCTGCGCCAGTGGCCGCGCGCGGCGCAGCAGCTGGTGCTGTGCGGCGAGCTCGATGCCGGCGCGCTGGCGATGGTGGCGACCTGCCGCGAGGCGCTGCAGGCCGAGCAGGTGCGCGAGGCGGTGATGAGCGGTCGCACCACGCCGCTGGTCTTCGGCGAGCCGCCGGCCTGGGTCGGCCTGCTGGCCGAGGCGCTGGCGGCCGACGGCCGTGGCGACGCGGCGGTCGCGGCCGTCCTGCGCGCCCGGGCGCTCGAGCAGGCGCCGGCCTGCAGCGGCACGCTCGACGGCCGGCCCTTCGCGTGGCTGGCCGACGCCGATTCGCGCCTGGGGCCGGTGCTGGAGGTGATGATGCGCGGCCGCTACGGCTGGCTGCCGCTGCAGGCGCTGCGCCGGATCGAGATCGACGCGCCCGAGGACCTGCGCGATCTGGTGTGGCTGCCGGCGCGGCTGACCTTCGTGTCCGGCGGCGAGACGGTCGCGCTGCTGCCGGTGCGCTACGCGCCCGATGCCGATGCGGACAGCGAGGGCGAGGGCGGCGATCCGGCCGCGCTGCGCGACGCGCGGCGGCTGGCGCGTCGCACCGACTGGATCGCGCTGGCGCCGCAGCACCAGCCCGACCAGTTCCGCGGCCTGGGCCAGCGCCTGCTCTGCACCGAGGCCGAGGAGCGCGGCCTGCTGGAGGTGCGCGAGATCGTGATCGATGCGCCAGCAGGCGAGCGCGAAGGCGAGGGCGAGCGGGGGGACGAGGGCCGTGGCGATGCTTCCCGCTGACCGATCCGGCCTGGAGCGGGCGGCCGACCGGCTGCAGCCGGCGCTGCTCGACCGGCTGGTCGATGACGCGCCGCAGCAGCCGCATGATGCGGTCGACAGGCGTGTCGTCGGTGACAAGCAGCTGCGCCGCGCGGTGCTGCGCGACCTGGGCTGGCTGCTCAACGCCACCTGTCTGCTCGACGAGACGCACAGGCGCAGCTATCCGTGGCTGGTGCAGTCGGTGCTGAACTTCGGGCTGCCGCCGCTGGCCGGGCAGCTGGCCTCGCGCATCGATGTGCCGCTGATGGAGCGCACGCTGCGCCAGGCGCTGCTGCGCTTCGAGCCGCGGCTGGTCGAGGAGACGCTGACGGTGCGTGCGCTCGAGGCGGCCTCGGTGCTGGAGACGCACAACATCATCGAGTTCGAGATCCGCGGCCACCTGTGGGCGCAGCCGGTGCCGCTGGAGCTGCTGCTGCGCACCCGCATGGATCTGGAGGCCGGCCAGATCGAGGTGCGCGAGAGCACGCGCAGCGCGCTGCCGCCCGGGAGGCCCTGATGGATCCGGGCCTGCTGCGCCGCTACAACGAGGAGCTGGCCCATCTGCGCGAGGTCGGCAGCGAGTTCGCGCGGGCCTATCCGAAGATCGCCGGGCGGCTGACGATGAGCGGCCTGGAGGTCGCCGATCCGTATGTCGAGCGGCTGCTCGAGGGCTTCGCCTTCCTGGCCGCGCGGGTCCAGCTGCATGTCGACGCGGAGTACCCGCGCTTCGTGCAGCACCTGCTGGAGGTGGTGCAGCCGGGCTTTGTCGCGCCGGTGCCGAGCATGGCGATCGTGCGCATGCTGCCCGACCTGCTCGATCCGGCGCTGGCGGCCGGACCGGTGGTGCCGCGCGGCAGCGCATTGCTGAGCGAGGAGGTGCGCGGACAGGCGACCCGCTGCGAGTTCCGCACCGCGCACGAGGTGCAGCTGTGGCCGCTGGAGATCGTCGAGGTGCGCTGCTTCAGCCATGCGGCCGACCTGCCGCTGCACCGGCTGCCGCTTGACCGGCCGGTGCGCGGCGGCCTGCGCATCCGGCTGCGCAGCCACGGCCCGGCGCTGCGCGATCTGCCGATCGAGCGCCTGAGCTTCCATGTCTGCGCGCCCGACGAGACGGCGCTGCGGCTGCACGAGCGGGTCTGCGGGCCGGTGCTGGGCAGCTGGGTGGCGCCGCCGGCCGGCCAGGACCCGCGCCGCGGCTGGCGCGATGCCGGCTCGGTGCGGCCGCAGGGCTTCGACGACGACGAGGCGCTGCTGCCCGAGACGCTGCGCGGCTTCTCCGGCCACCGGCTGCTGCAGGAGTTCGCCGCGATGCCGCAGCGGCTGCTGTTCTTCGCGGTCGAGCAGCTGCGCGAGCGCCTCGCGGCGGTCGATGGCCAGGAGGCCGAGCTGTTCATCCTGTCGGCGCGTGCCGATCCGGGGCTGGAGCCGCTGGTCGACCGCCAGGCGCTGGCGCTGGGCTGCACGCCGGTGATCAACCTGTTCCCGAAGCGGCTCGACCGCATCGCGCTGCTGCCCTCGCGCTGGGAGCATCCGGTCGTGCCGGACCGCACCCGGCCGCTGGACTTCGAGGTCCATACCCTCGACGAGGTGATCGGCCACGGCACCGGCGCGCAGTCGCAGCAGCTCTTCCTGCCGCTCTATGCGGTGCCGCATGCGCTGGAGGGGCGCCACGAGGCCTGGTACACCGTGCGGCGCGAGCCGCGCCAGCTCTCCGAGCGCCAGCGCAGCCAGGGCACGCGCAGCGCCTGGATCGGCACCGAATGCTTCCTGTCGCTGGTCGACGCGGCCCAGGCGCCGTATGCGCAGGACCTGCGCCAGCTCTCGGTGCGGGCCTGGGTCAGCAACCGCGATCTGCCGCTGCTGCTGCCCGGCGCCGGGAGCGGGGGCGGCATCACCGGGCTGTGGTCGCTCGACACGCCGGGGCCGGTGCGCCGCATCGAGACGCTGCGCGGGCCGACCCGGCCGGTGCAGCGCCTGCCGCGCGGCGAGGAGGGCTGGTCGCTGGTGCGGCTGCTGGCGCTGAACCATCTGTCGCTGGCCGGCGAGGATCCGGCCCGGGCCGCGGCGACGCTGCGTGCGCTGCTGCGCCTGTTCGGCCCCGACGGCGAGGCCGGCTGGCAGCGCTGGGTCGACGGACTGCTGGGCGTGCAGGCCCGCACCGTCACCCGCCGGCTGCCGCAGGCCGGGCCGCTGACCTTCGGCAGCGGCGCGGAGGTCGTGCTCGAGGTCGACGACAGCGCCTTCCAGGGCGGCAGCGCCTTCCTGTTCGGCAGCGTGCTCGAGCGCTACCTGGCGCGCCATGCGGCGATCAACAGCTTCGTGACGACCCGGCTCCTGTCCTCGCGCCGCGGCGAGATCATGGCCTGGCCGCCGCGCTGCGGCACCGGAGCGCTGCTGTGAAGCCCGATCCCGATCCGGATCCGGCGCTGCAGCCCTGGTCGCACGACTTCTTTGCGCTGCTGCGCCGCATCCAGGCCGAGCGGGCCGATCTGCCGCCGCTGGGCACCGCGCTGCGGCCGGCGGGCGAGCCGCTGCGGCTGGGTCAGGATGTCGAGCTCGACTTCGCGCCGGCGGCACTGTCGTCGTGGCGGATGAGCGAGATCACCGGCGTGCCGCGGCTGGGCGTGCGCTTCTTCGGCCTGTTCGGGCCGATGGGGCCGATGCCGCTGCACCTGACCGAGTTCGTGCGCGAGCGCGAGCACCAGGCCGGCGACAGCGCGCCGGCGCGCTTCGCCGACATCTTCCATCACCGCGCGCTGCTGCTGTTCTTCCGCGCCTGGGCCCAGGCCCAGCCGACGGTGCAGCGCGACCGGCCGGGCCAGGATGTCTTCGCGCGCCAGGCGGGTGCGCTCGGCGGGCTGGCGCCGCCCGGCACGCCTTCGGGCGACAGCCTGCCCGACGATCTGCGCCGGCATCTGCTCGGGCACCTGCTGCACGGGCCGCGCCATGCCGAGGGCCTGCGCAAGATGATCGCCGCGCACTTCGGACTGCCGGTGCGCATCGAGTCGCATGCCGGGCACTGGATGACGCTGCACCCGCAGGACCGCACCCGGCTGCGTCCGCTGGCCGGCGCCGGCTCGCGCAACCGGCTCGGCGTCGATGTCGTCGCCGGCAGCCGGGTCTGGGATCGGCAGTACCGGTTCCGCGTCCACCTGGGTCCGCTGGGCTGGGCCGACTACGAGCGCTTCCTGCCCGGCACGCCGGCGCTGCGTGCGCTGCATGACCTGGTCGCCTGCTTCGTCGGGCCGTCGCTGCGCTGGGAAATCCGCCCGGCGCTGCGTGGCGCCGAGGTGCCGCCGCTGCGGCTGACCGGGCGCGGCGGCCGGCTCGGGCTGAGCACCTGGCTGGGCCGGCGCGGCCCCCATCCGGACCGCGCCGACCTGCGCCTCTCTTCCGATCGACGCCTCTCTCCGGGAGATCCTGTCCATGTCTGAGATCAGCCGTGCCGCGCTGTTCGGCAAGCTCGACCCGCTGGCCTACAAGGCCATCGAGGGCGCAACCGTGTTCTGCAAGCTGCGCGGCAATCCGCATGTGATGCTGGAGCACTGGTTCTCGCAGCTGCTGAACCTGCCCGACAGCGACCTGCACCGCATCCTGCGCCATTTCCAGGTGGACGCCGGGCGACTGGCATCGGACCTGGGCAGCGCGCTCGAGCGCCTGCCGCGGGGCGCCAGCACCATTTCCGACATCGAGGAGGCGGTCGGCGACGCGGTCGAGCGCGCCTGGGTCTATGCCTCGCTGAAGTTCGGCGCCACGCAGGTGCGCACCGGCCACCTGCTGTTCGGCCTGCTCAAGACCGAGCGGCTGGCGCGGCGGCTGCAGTCGATCAGCCGGCAGTTCGACCGCGTCGACGTCAAGCGCCTCGGCGCCGAGCTGGCGCAGATCGTCGCCGGCTCGCCCGAGGAGGCGGCCAGCACCATCGACACGCCCGACGCCGCCCCCGGCGAGGCCAGCGGCGCCATCGCCCCGGCGGCGCTGGGCCGGCAGGAGGCGCTGAAGAAGTTTGCCGTCAGCCTGACCGACAAGGCGCGCGCCGGCGAGCTCGATCCGGTCACCGGCCGCGACGAGGAGATCCGCCAGATCGTCGACATCCTGATGCGCCGTCGCCAGAACAACCCGATCCTGACCGGCGAGGCGGGCGTGGGCAAGACCGCGGTGGTCGAGGGCTTCGCGCAGCGGCTGGTGCAGGGCGATGTGCCGCCGCAGCTGCGCGACGTGGACCTGATGGCGCTCGACATCGGCCTGCTGCAGGCCGGCGCCAGCATGAAGGGCGAGTTCGAGAGCCGGCTGCGCGCGGTGATCGACGAGGTCCAGGCCTCGCCCAAGCCGATCATCCTGTTCATCGACGAGGCGCACACGCTGATCGGCGCGGGCGGTGCGGCGGGCACCGGCGACGCGGCCAACCTGCTGAAACCGGCGCTGGCGCGCGGCAGGCTGCGCACCATCGCCGCGACCACCTGGGCCGAGTACAAGAAGCACATCGAGAAGGATCCGGCGCTGACGCGGCGCTTCCAGGTCGTGCAGGTGCCCGAGCCGGACGAGGCGAAGGCGGTCCACATGCTGCGCGGCGTGGCCACCGTGCTGGAGCACCACCACCGCGTCGTGCTGCTCGACGAGGCGATCGAGGCGGCGGTCAAGCTCTCGCACCGCTACATCCCGGCGCGCCAGCTGCCGGACAAGGCGGTCAGCCTGCTCGACACCGCCTGCGCGCGCGTCGCGGTCAGCCAGCACGCCACACCCCCAGCGCTGGAGGACAGCCGGCGCCGGCTGGAGGCGCTGCAGGTCGAGCGGGACATCGTCGAGCGCGAGGCGGCGATCGGCATCGACGTGAGCGCCCGCCGCACCCGCCTGGCCGCGGCGATCGAGGCCGAGCAGGCGCGCCAGGCCGAGCTGGGCGAGCGCTTCGGCCAGGAGAAGGCGCTGGTCGACCGCGTGCTGGCGCTGCGGGCGCGGCTGCGCGCGCAGCCCGGCGATCCGGCCGGAGCGCCGGACGGCGTCGCCCCCGTCGCGCCGCCGACCGAGGCCGAGCGCGCCGACGCGGTCGCCGAGCTGCAGGCACTGCAGGCCGAGCTGACGCAGCTGCAGGGCGACGCACCGCTGATCCTGCCCACCGTCGACGAGCAGGCTGTGGCCGCGGTGGTGCAGGACTGGACCGGCATTCCCGTCGGCCGCATGGTCCGCAACGAGGTGCAGGCGGTGCTGGCGCTGGCCGACACGCTCAACCGGCGCGTCATCGGCCAGAAGCACGCGCTGGACATGATCGCCCGGCGCATCCAGACCTCGCGGGCGCGGCTGGACAACCCGAACAAGCCGATCGGCGTCTTCCTGCTGGCCGGCACCTCGGGCGTCGGCAAGACCGAGACGGCGCTGGCGCTGGCCGAGGCGCTCTACGGCGGCGAGCAGAACGTCATCACCATCAACATGAGCGAGTTCCAGGAGGCGCACACCGTCTCCACGCTCAAGGGCGCGCCGCCGGGCTATGTCGGCTACGGCGAGGGCGGCGTGCTGACCGAGGCGGTGCGGCGGCGCCCCTACAGTGTCGTGCTGCTCGACGAGGTCGAGAAGGCGCACCCGGACGTGCACGAGCTGTTCTTCCAGGTCTTCGACAAGGGCTGGATGGAGGACGGGGAAGGGCGCGACATCGACTTCCGCAACACCATCATCCTGCTGACCAGCAACGTCGGCAGCGACCTGATCATGGGCCTGTGCCGCGACCCGGAGCTGACGCCCGAGCCCGAGGCGATCGCGCAGGCGCTGCGCGAGCCGCTGCTGAAGGTCTTCCCGGCGGCCCTGCTCGGGCGTCTGGTGACGATTCCCTACTACCCGCTGTCGGACGCGATGCTCGCCGAGATCGTGCGGCTGCAGCTCGGCCGCATCGCCCGCCGGGTGCGGGACAACCACGGCATTCCCTTCGAGTACGACGAATCGGTCGTCCGCTTGGTCGTCTCGCGCTGCACCGAGGCCGAGTCGGGCGGCCGTGTCATCGACGCGATCCTGACCAACACGGTGCTGCCGAGGGTGTCGGTGGAGTATCTGATGCGGCTGAGCGAAGGTAGGGAAATGCAGCGAGTGGTTCTTTCGGTCGATGCGGGAGATTTTGTCTATGCGTTCGGTTGATAACGCAAACGAGGAAGGGGTGAGGTTATGTTAAGAGTCTTCGTATGGAGCTATCGAGGTAAGAATGAAGCTTGGGGGCATGCAGCGATGCCGGTTGATCAAACCTACATTTCTTGGTGGCCTCAGAAGCCAGGACAAGTGCCCTCTGGTATTCACAAAAATATCTATGCCTCGCATCCGTTCCGCAATAGAAGCTATATGGATGATGTTCGAGACGAGAATCAGTCTCCGGACCATGTCATTGCGCTCGAGGGACTGGATGAGTCCGGCATCAAGGATTGGTGGCAGTCATTCGGGCTCACCAGGGACGGAGCTATTTATCAAGGACCCTTGCAATCATGGGACACGTTGACTAGAAATTGCTCGGATGTTGTTGCCACAGCGCTGAAAAGGGGGGGCGGTGATAAGTACGCCTCTTGGCAGAGTTCATGGAACATGGTTTGGACGCCAGAGGCGATCTTGCAATATGCGCGTTCCATCGAACAGGGACTGCGATCTGCTCGGAAGTGACTTTAGTCTCTTTACCTGAATCAGGTGCTTGCGGACGATGGGGCAGACCGAGATGAAGTCTGTTCATGCCAGCGCCCCCCATCACCTTCCACTGCCCGCTGCCCCCCGCCGATCTGCTCTTCGAGTCGATGAGCGTCGAGGCGGGGCTGGGGCGCATCGGGGAGATGCGGCTGCATCTGCTGAGCCTGAAGCCGGATCTGGCGCCTGACGATCTGCTCGGGCAGCCGGTGCGGGTGGAACTGGTGCTGCGCGATGGCAGCCTGCGGCACTGGAGCGGGCACTGCATCCGCTTCGGGCTGGGCAAGCCGAGCGGGCGGCACTACGGCTACGACATGACGGTGCGGCCCTGGCCCTGGTTCCTGACCCGAACCAGCGACTGCCGCATCTTCCAGGACCTCTCGGTGCCGGACATCGTCAGGCAGGTGCTGGCCGACCATGCGGTGGCGAAGACGGATTTCAGGCTCTTCCGCAGCTATGCCCCGCGGGGCTACTGCGTGCAGTACCGCGAGAGCGACTTCGACTTCATCGCCCGGCTGCTCGAGCAGGAGGGCATCAGCTGGTTCTTCCAGCATGACGCCGGCGGCGCGACCCTGGTGCTGGTCGATGCGGCCGGGGCGCATGATCCGGCGCCCGGGGCCGAGCGCATCGCCTATTACGACGTGCCGGGCCAGGCGCCGCCGGACGTCGACTGCCTGTGGGACTGGAGCTTCAGCCACGGCGTGCGCACCGGGCGCATCGCGCTGACCGACTACGACTTCGAGCGCCCGTCGGCCAGCCTGCGGGTCAGCCGGGAGCGCGGTCGCAGCCACGAGCAGGCCGACCTCGAGCGCTTCGACTATCCCGGGCTCTACCGGGTGACCGGCGACGGCGAGCAGTACGCCGACAACCGCCTCGACGAGCAGCAGGCCCGCCATGCCGGCGCCCGAGGCACGACCAGCGCGCAGTCGCTGGCCGAGGGCTGCCGCTTCACGCTCGAGCGCCATCCGCGCGACGACCAGAACACCGACTACCTGGTCACCGCGATCCGCACCCGGCTGCACCTCGATGCCTATGAATCCGGCAGCACCGGCGGCACCGAGCTGAGCAGCCAGATCGAGGTCATCCCGCATGCCCAGCAGTTCCGCCCGCCGCGCCTGACCCCGAAGCCCTTCGTGCAGGGCCCGCAGACCGCAGTCGTCGTCGGCCCGGCCGGCGAGGAGATCCACACCGACAAGTACGGCCGCGTCAAGGTGCAGTTCCACTGGGACCGCTACGGCCAGAAGGACGAGCGCAGCTCGTGCTGGATCCGCGTGTCGCACCCGTGGGCGGGCAAGAACTGGGGCGCGGTGTCGATCCCGCGCATCGGCCAGGAGGTGGTGGTGAGTTTCCTCGAGGGTGACCCGGACCAGCCGCTCATCACCGGGCGGGTCTACAACGCCGAGCAGATGCCGCCGTACGGGCTGCCGGCCGGGGCCGTCGTCAGCGGCATCAAGTCGAACACGCACAAGGGACGCGGTTACAACGAGTTCTCGATGGACGACACCGCCGGCAAGGAGAAGATCACCGTCCATGCTCAGTACGACATGAACACCACGGTTGAGCACGACCAGACCAACACCGTCCACAACACGTTCACCGAGACGATCAAGAGCCACGCCGCCATCACGATCACGGAAGGCACCTACCGCCACGACGTCAAGGCCAACACCGCGAACTACCATGTCCAGGGGGCGCTGACCGAGACCTACGACACCACCCAGACCACCACGGTCAAGAATGACATCACGGTCCAGTCGACGTCCGGTCCGATCTTGGTGCAGGCGCATGGCAACCAGGTCCATGTCGAGGCGGCGACCAACATCGTGCTGCACGTTGGCGCCAGCCGGCTGTCGATGGACGCGGCCGGCAACATCGAACTCAGCGGCGTCAACGTCACGGTCAAGGGCACGGCAGCCGTGGCGATCAAGGGTGGCGTCGTCACCTCGGAGGCCGACACCACGCACCAGACCAAGGGTGCGATCGTGCTGTCCGAAGGTGCCGCGACCAATACGGTCAAGGGTGGCATGGTCATGCTCAACCCCTGATGCCGACAGCGAGCGCATCGTGCCTTCCTCCCCCCCGGCCGCACCCCAGCACCTGACGACGGTCACCGGACGGACGTCGCGGGGCGTCCACGGCGTCAGCGTGCTGCTCAAGCGTGCCTATCGCATCGCCGATGGCCGGCAGGCCGAACGCATTGATGCCGCGCCCTGGCGGCTCATCGACACGTGGCACGACGATGGCGATCCGAGCTGGTCGGTGGTGGAGCACGAGAGCGAGCTGCAGCCGTTCCGGGCGCAGACCGATGTCGTCGTCGTCGGCACGGCGCATGCGCCAGGCGGACGACCCGTCGAGGCGATGCATGTCGGCATCGCGGTCGGGGCGCGGCGCAAGGTGCTGGCGATCTTCGGCGATCGGCGTGCCGTGCACCGGGGCGACGGCATCGAGCCGACGTTCACCGAACCGGCGGCGTTCCTGACGATGCCGGTCCGCTATGACCGTGCCTACGGCGGACGCGACGAGACCGACCCGGCGCTGCCGCTGCGCTATGCGCGCAACCCGATGGGGCGCGGCTTCGTGCTGCGGGCCAGTCGCGAGGCCGTGGACGGGCGCGCGCTGCCGAACATCGAGGATCCGGCCGACCTGCTGACCCCGCAGCGGCTGTGCATGCTCGAGCCGGGACGTTGGATCGACCAGCCGCTGCCGGCCGGGCTGGGCTGGCGCCAGCGCGACTGGTACCCGCGCTGCGCGCTGATGGGGGCGCTGCCGCCGTTCCTGGCGCCGGGCACGGTGACGGCCGAGGAGCGGCTCGGCCTCGTGCCGGCCGACCATGTGGCGCTGGCCTGGCAGCACCGGTTGGCGGTGCGCGAGGCGGCCTTCGGCAACGGTGCCTCGCTCGGCCTGAC
This sequence comes from Sphaerotilus sp. FB-3, assembly GCF_023706025.1. Lineage (NCBI taxonomy): Bacteria > Pseudomonadati > Pseudomonadota > Betaproteobacteria > Burkholderiales > Sphaerotilaceae > Sphaerotilus > Sphaerotilus sp. FB-3. The sequence continues at coordinate 86,632 of NZ_BQWE01000009.1, forward strand.
GTTCGAGACGCTGGCGCCGGACGAGACGATGTTGCTGCGCGGGCTGACGCCGTCGGGGCGACTCGACTTCCACCTGCCGGGCGAGGTGCCGCGGCTGGGGCTCGACCTCGGCGATGGTGTCGAGTCGCTGGCGACCCGCATGGACGTCGTGACGCTGCGACCGGACGAGGGCGTCATGGAGATCGTCTGGCGCGCAGAACGGACGATCGGCCCGGCGGTGGCCTGGAGCCGGGTGCGCCGGTTGACCGCGGCGGTGAGTGACGCATGAGCCGCGGACCAGCCCCGTCCCGGCCGGGACACCACATGCTGCTGCCAGGCCAGGCGCCGGACGGCGCGCCGGTGCTGGCGGTGCTGCTCAAGCGCAGCTATCGGCTGGTGCCGGGCGACGTGGCGGTGCGGGCCGATGCCGACGAGCCGCTGCGCCCGGCCGACGAGCACTGGGATGCGCCCGAGAACTCGTCGGTGCGCCACGAGAGCGACTTCGTGCCGTGCAAGCTGGCCACGGACGTCGTCTTCGAGGCGCGCGCCCATGCCCCGGACGGCCGGGCCGTGGCCGAGCTGGAGGCCGCGATCCAGGTCGCCGACCGGGTCCGGCGGCTGGCGATCACCGGGCATCGGCGCGTGCTGTCCGGGCCGGGCGGGCGACCAGCGTTCAGCGATCCGCAGCCGTTCACGTCGCTGTCGGTGGTCTACGAGCGGGCCTACGGCGGCATCGACGTTCGCAGCGATCCCGAGCGGGCCCTGCCGTACCCGCGCAACCCGGCAGGCTGCGGCTTTGTCGTCTCGGACGACCCGCGGGCATGGATCGACCTGCGGCTGCCCAATGTCGAGGTGGTCGATGACCGGCTGACCCCGGAGCGGCTCTGCCTGGGCGAATACGGTCGCTGGGAATCGGCGCCGGTACCGGCCGGCTGGGGCTGGCGGGGCCGCACGCTGTGGCCGCGCAGCAGCCTGGCCGGCGTGATGCCGGGCGATCGGTCCGTCGAGCGCGAGCTGCGGGCCCTGTACGCAGGCTTCCTGCGCGGGACCGACCGCGAGGCCTATCTGCGGCAGACGCTGCCCGAGATGGACTTCCGTTTCTTCAGCGGGGCCTCCGAGGGGCTGTCGCTGCCGTGGCTGCGCGGTGACGAGCCCGTGCGCACGCTGCACCTGTCGCCGGAAGGACGGCTCGACTTCCGGCTGCCCGGCGAGCGGCCCGAGATCGGGCTCGACCTGGGCGAGGGCGTGCAGGTGCCAGGCACGGTGCTGCAGACCGTCTTCGTCGCGATGGAGAACCGGCGCATCGACATGGTCTGGCGTGCTGCCGTGCCGTACCCGGGGCCGGACTGGCTCCCGCAGGCCCGCAGGCTGGACGTCCGGGTGGTCGAAAGCGGGGAGATCACGGCATGAACGTGCTTCAGGCCAATCCTTTCGTCGCCGTGATGTCGGTGCTGCTGCTGGTCGTCGGACTGGGCTGGTACGCCTGGGGCGCACTGGATGGCGCGGGGCTGGACAGCCACTGGACCACCGGCGTGGTCACCGGCAAGACGCACACGCCGCCCGGCGTCACCTACCGCACCACCGTGGCCGGTGGCCGGACCTGGACGCAGGCCGACTCGACGCCCGAAGCCTTCGTGGTCAGCGTGCGCGTCGACGGCGAAGGCGGGGGCGAGGCCTCCTCGGGCTTCGTTGACCCGGTGCTGCACGCGCGACTGCAGCCCGGCGATCCGGTGGCGCTGCGCATCAGCCGCACGCGGTTGAGCGGCCGGCTGCAGGTGGAGGAGGTGCGTCTGCCAGCGCCACGCTGACACGGACGACTTCCAGGACACGGGACATCCCAGGAGAGAACATCGATGCTCTGGCCAGCCGCGAAGATGGGCGACATGGTGATCGGACTGGATTACCACACCATCCTGATCCCGCCGGCACCCGCCCCGGTGCCGATGGTGCCGCACCCGTACTTCGGGCCGGTCTATCTCTGGATGACGCCGAAGTTCCCGAAGGTCGACACGCTGATCAACGGCATGCCCGCCTGCACGGCCGGTGCGATGGGCTATTCGATGCACATCCCGATGGGCCTGCCGGTGCCGCCGGCGGCGATGAACCTGGGCTACTGGCGCCGCCACCTGCTGATGGTGCCCAAGCAGCTCATGCTGGTGGCGCTGACGCTGATGGCCAACCTCGCCATCGCCGGCATCACGGCCACCTTCGTGCCGCCGAATTCCGCCACCGGCCGCTTCCTGAAGGACGTCACCGGCATCGACACGTCGAGCTGGGGCGGGGTGTGGGAATCGATCAAGGGCAGCTTCTCGGCCTACACGCAGTGGGCGACGTGGTTCAAGCTGCTGATGCCGCCGCTGCCGTACCCCGGTGCGCAGGGCTCGGTGGCGATCGGCAGCCCGAACGTCACGGTCAACGGCGGCCCGCTGGCGTTCGTCGCGCCGCTGATGGCGGCCTCGTGCAGCGACATTCCCATCGTGCCAAATGCCGCCACGGTCGGGTTCAGCAACGTGATGGTGGGGGTGAGCATCGCGGACATGGCGCGGGCGCTGGCGGTGAATGCGGCGCAGGGGGCGGTGAGCGCGGGCGTGTCGGCAGGCGTGGATCGGCTGGGCCGCAGCCGCCAGCGCCAAGGCCAGGGGGAGTGCGGCTGCGGCTGAGCGCTATCGGATGGTCGACATTTCATAACAGGAAAGCTATGCCGATCGACATCGCTTCGGGCAACCTTTATGAAGAGTACGAGGATGTCTCGCTGCCGGGCAGGCTTGAACTCAGCTGGGTACGTCGCTACAGCGGACTGCTGACTCGCCATGATGGGCATCTGTTCGGACGAGGCTGGTCGACGCCTTTCGAGGTTACTTTGACCCGCTACCCGCAAGGTTTCGAGTTCATCGGACCGAGCGGTGGGAGTGAGGTGATTCCCGATCGAGATGGGCTGGTCGAGGCTGGAGTGACCTTGCGCGAATTCGGGGCCTTCATCGAAATCTTCATGCTGGAAGGGCGCTACATCGTCCAAGCTTGGGAGGTAGATGGCCCCAAGGTACGCCGCTACTGCTTTCATCCCGGTCCGCGAGGCCAACCGATGCGCCTGACCAGTATCGAGGATCCGGAGGGGCAGGCGCTGGACTTAACCTGGGATTCTGGCGGCTTGCTGTGCAGCGTGCGACAACGCCTAGAAGGGCGAAGCTTGCAGTTCGGATATAACCGTCTCGGTTGCATTGATGGCCTAGCGCTGCATACCGTGAACGGGAGCATTCATCAATTGTTCAGCTATGAATATGATGCGGGTGGCCACCTTGTCGCAGCTGTCGATGCGGCGGGCTTTGCGCAGCGTTGGTATTACGACATGGACGGGCGCCTTGCCCGCCAGGTGGGTCGCGATGGCGGCGTCTTCCACTACCGCTACGATAGCCGTGGACGCTGCGTCTTCCGCTCAGGCCTGAACCACTACGACGAAAAGCGCATCCGCTATCTCGACGCCACTCGTATCACCGAGGTGATCGACAGCTACGGCGAAACCCGGCGCTACCAGTACCTGCCTAGCGGCCAAGTCATCGCGGAGTGGGATCCTCTCGGCGCGGTAAAGCGCACGGAATTCGACGCATTCGGACGCGTTGCTGCGCGCATCGATGCACTGGGAGGCACAACGCGTTTCGGCTATGACGCCACCGGCAACCGTGATCGCTTGATAGACGCCCTGGGCCGGGAGACCCGCTTAACCTTCAACGCTAGCCACCAGCCGTTAAGTTGGACGGATCCGCTGGAGCAGACTTGGTCGAGGATCTACGACGCGCGCAATCGCCTTATCGCAGCCCAAGATCCGGCCGGCCAGCGCTGGTGTTTCCGGCGGGATGAGCAAGGCAATCTCGTGGAGATCGTCAATCCGATGGGAGCGGTGAAGCGGCAGCGCTTCACCCAAGGGGTGCTGGAGGCAATAACGGATTGGATGGGGCACGAAACCAACTTTATCCACGATGACTTCGGCAGGCTGCTCGAACGTGTCGGCCCGCAGGGCGATAGCACGCGAATGCGTTACGACGTGATTGGTCGTTGCATCCAAGTCGCGCTGGCGGACGGGGCTTCTCTATCAGCGAGCTACGACCACGCCGGTAACATGACGAGCTTCGTCGACGCACTTGGCCATACCACACGCTGGCGCTTCGGACCATGCAGCCGCCTGCTGGAACGAGTCGATGGGCTCGGCCAGGGGGTGCGGTTCGTCTGGGGCAGTGAGCCAGGGCCGTTCACTGCTCCCTGACGCCCGCATAGTTGAGCACGAGATCAAGGCAAAGAGCGTTGCGGTAGAGGGCCTGGGAG
>NZ_BQWE01000010.1:0-156438 GCF_023706025.1 Sphaerotilus sp. FB-3
GCCCCTTGATGCCCTCAAGTCCTGGCGGGCCAAGTCACCCGACTTGTTCAAGAAGCGGCCAAAGAATCTCCCGGGTCTTGACACTTATTCAGCCCCGCATGGACGCGGCGGCGCAGCTCCACGCTTTGCAGCCAATCCAAAATGAACAGCGTGCGCTCGATGCGCCCCAGCTCGCGCAACGCCACGGCCAAGCCGTTCTGGCGCGGGTAGCTGCCGAGTTTGCGCAGCATCAGCGAAGCCGTTACCGTGCCTTGCTTGATGGAGGTGGCCAGCCGCAGAATTTCATCCCAATGGGCGCGTATTTGCTTGATGTTCAGCCTGTCGCTGCTAATCATCGGCTTGAGCGCGTCATAGGCGGCATCGCCCTTGGGGATGAATAGCTTGGTTTCGCCCAAGTCACGGATACGCGGCGCGAAGCGAAATCCCAGCAAATGCATCAAGCCAAACACGTGATCGGTGAAGCCTGCCGTGTCGGTGTAGTGTTCCTCGATGCGCAAGTCCGACTCGTGGTACAGCAGGCCATCAAGCACGTAAGTTGAATCACGAATGCCCACGTTGACCACCTTGGCACTGAAGGGCGCGTACTGGTCGGAGATATGGGTGTAGAAAGTCCGTCCTGGACTGCTTCCATACTTCGGGTTGATATGACCAGTGCTTTCTGCTTTGCTGCCGGTTCTGAAGTTCTGGCCGTCCGACGATGACGTGGTGCCGTCACCCCAGTTGCCGGCGAAGGGTTGCCGAAACTGCGCATTCACCAGCTCGGCCAGCGCCGTCGAATAGGTTTCATCGCGGATGTGCCAGGCTTGCAGCCAAGACAGCTTGGCGTAGGTGGTGCCAGGGCAGGACTCGGCCATTTTGGTCAGACCCAGGTTGATCGCGTCGGCCAGGATCGTCGTCAACAGCAAGGTTTTGTCCTTGGCCGTGTCGCTGGTCTTCAGGTGTGTGAAGTGGCGGGTGAAGCCCGTCCATTCATCGACCTCCATCAGCAACTCGGTGATTTTGAGGTGCGGCAGCAGCATAGCTGTCTGGTCGATCATGGCTTGCGCGGCGTCTGGTACTGCCGCGTCCAGCGGCGTGATCTTCAGGCCTGACGCGGTGGTGATGATGGCATCCGGTAAGTCGTTGGCCGCAGCCATGCGGTTGACTGTGGCGAGTTGCGCCTCCAACAATTCCAACCGGTCATGCAGGTATTGGTCGCAGTCGGTGGCCACTGCCAGCGGCAATTCGCTGGCCAGCTTCAAAGTGGCGAACTTCTCGACCGGCACCAGGTATTCGTCGAAGTCCTTGAACTGGCGAGAACCCTGCACCCAGACATCACCGGAGCGCAGCGCGTTCTTCAGCTCCGACAGGGCGCATAACTCGTAGTAACGCCGGTCGATGCCGTCGTCGGTCAGAACCAGCTTTGCCCAGCGCGGCTTGATGAATGCGGTTGGCGCATCGGCGGGCACCTTGCGCGCGCTGTCGCTGTTCATGCCGCGCAGCATGTCGATGGCATCGAGCACACCCTTGGCGGCGGGCGCAGCCCGCAATTTGAGCACGCCCAGGAACTGCGGCGCGTAGCGGCGTAGCGTGGCATAGCTTTCACCGATGTGGTGCAGGAAATCAAAGTCGGCAGGCCGCGCCAATGTTTGCGCTTCGGTGACGCTGGCGGCGAAGGTGTCCCAGGGCATAACGGCCTCGATGGCGGCGAACGGATCGCTGCCGCTTTGCTTGGCCTCAATCAACGCTTGACCGATGCGCCCATACATCCGCACCTTGTCGTTGATCGCCTTGCCGGAAGCCTGGAACTGCTGCTGATGCTTGTTCTTGGCCGCGTTGAACAGCTTGCCGATGATGCGATCGTGAAGGTCGATGATTTCATCGGTGACGGTGGCCATGCCTTCGATGGCCAGCGCTACCAGCGTGGCATAGCGTCGTTGCACCTCGAACTTTGCCAGATCAGCAGGCGTCATCTGGCCACCTTCACGAGCGATTTTGAGCAGGCGGTTCTGGTGAACCTGCCGCTCGATGCCTGCGGGCAGATCAAGTGCTTGCCAGGATTTCAGGCGCTCAATATGTTCGAGCATGTGGCGAGAGTTCGGTTTGGCAGGCGACTGGCGCAGCCATGCCAGCCACGTCACTTTACTGCCGTCCTTGCGCTTGAGAAGTTCGTCCAGGCGCTGACGGTGGGGTGATAACAAAGAATCGGTCAGCGCCGCGTAAATGCGTCGGTTGGCACGGGTGATGGCCTCGGCGCTTGCGCGCTCGATGGCATTCATGGCGGGCAGGATAATGCTCTGCCGCCGCAGATTCTCGACAAGTGCGCTCGCCAGCACGATGCCTTTGTCGGTCTGCAAGGCCAGCTCGGTCAATGTATGCACGGCTTGCCGATAGTGGCTCATGGTGAAGGGCTTGAACCCAAAAACCGTTTGCAGCTCGACCAAGTGCTCCCGCCGTGTCTGTTCGCGCTGGCCGTACTCGCTCCAACTTTCCACTGGCATCTTGAGTTGCGCGGCCACCATGCGCAACAGGGGCGGAAACGGAGGCTCATCGACGCCCAAAAAGGTGCCAGGGAATCGCAAGTAGCAAAGCTGCACAGCGAAGCCCAATCGATTCGCGGCGCCGCGACGCTGACGGATCACCGACAGGTCGGTTTCGTTGAACGTGTAGTGCCGTATCAGTTCGTCTTTGGCATCTGGCAGTGCCAGCAGGCTTTCGCGCTCGGTGGCGGACAGGATTGAGCGGCGTGGCATGGTCAGTCTTCCCGCAGGTACTGGTACAAGGTTTCGCGGCTGATGCCGAAGTCACGGGCCACCAAGGTTTTTTGGTCGCCTGCCGCAACTCGCCGTTTCAACTCGGCAATTTGTTCGCTGTTCAGCGATTTCTTTCGTCCCCGGTAGGCACCCAGGGCGATTGCATTAGCCACCGCTCGAAATTTGTGCATGGCTGACTGAACCGGGCGTCAAGCCGAAGAGCCCTTGCAGGTAGTCATCGCTCCAGCCCATGCGCTTGCGCTTGGTCTTCTGGCTGCCCTTGCTGGCGTCGAGCTTGATCTGGTTCTGCGCGATGCGCCGCAGCGTGGCCATGTTGTGCGGGCCGTGGTCGCGCCGGATCAGGCAGGCATCTTCGCGGTAGTTGACGTCCAGCACCCAGTGGCAGTCGTTCTCGATGGCCCAGTGCGCCCGGATGGTGGCGTTGAAGGTCTGGGCGTCGAGCACCTCGGAGCTGATGTAGTAGCGCCAGCTCGGCTCGGGCGCCTGTTCGGTGCTGCGCGGGCCGAAGCGCCCTGAGCGCACCGGCTGGCGGGTGGACTGCACCAGCACCACGCTGCGCACGCCGGGCCAGTCCTGCAGCACCGGCGCGATGGCGCTCAGGTCATGGCAGACCACGCAGCGCCGCGTCTCGATGCGGCCGTGGCCCTTGTCGGTCTCGCTGTGCTCGTGCCAGGTGCGCCCGTCGGCCCGGGCCGGGGCTTGCTCCAGCAGGCCCTGCACCGCCTGGGCCAGCGTGGGCTGGTTGTTCTTGACCCCGATGATGTAGCCGGCACCCTCGTCGACCAGCTGCTGCACGATCGCCTTCTGGCAGCCCATCGCGTCCATCGTCACCGTGGCACCGCGCAGGTCCAGCCCGGCCAGCAGCTCCGGGATCGCGGTGATCTCGTTGCTCTTGGCCTGCGTCCTGATCTGCCCCAGCGTCACGCCCTTGCCGCAGTGCCAGGCCGTCACCAGGTGCAACGCCCCGTCCGCCGTGCGCGAGCCGCGCAGCGTCTTGCCGTCGATGGCAATGTGTTCCTGCGCCAGACTCGGGCAGATCTGCGCCATCCAGTTGCGGAAGCAGGCCTCGAAGCGCACCGAGTCCAGCATCGCGAACACCCGGCTGAACGTGTCGTGCGAGGCGATGCCCCGCTCGAAGGGCAGGAAGCGCCGCAGCCACTCCAGCTTGAACTCGCCCCACTCGCTCACGTCGACCCAGTCCTCGGCGCCGGCCGCCACCGCGCACAGCGCCGTCAGCAGCAGTTCCTGCAGCGGGTACTGGAAGCGCCCGCTCTGCCGGCGCGGATCGTCCAGGTCTTCAAAGCGCTGCATCAGCTTGTCGCCTGGGGCGGTCGTCGGGTGGTCTGGCATCGTGTCGTGGGGTGGCGAGGTCGGGCCGGATTGTTACCACTCAATCGGGGACTTGGCTAATGCAATTGCCCTGGCCTGAGCAGCGTTCAAACGATCCAACCAACGCACACGAAACCAGCGACTGACAGGGAGAGCAAGTTTCGGACTGCAAAACTACAATCGGTGTCTCTGCTGCGGCTGTGTGAATCATATGGAAGCACTATTCGAGCTGTTCGCTCCGCTGATTGGCTACTGGCGCGTGATGATTCCCACGCTTGCAGCCCTTCTGGTCGCGATGATTCTTGTGATCTTCTTCGACGCATTCACCGGTGGCTACGGCATGGGTTTGGTGCTGCTGGGTCTGGGCGGCGGCATGCTTTGGGAATTGAGCGCCAGCCAATCAAAACCCGGTCAGCCATGAAAAAAGCCGGCTCCCGCCGGCTTTTGAATTCACGGCCTCAGCCGAATCAGCTCGCCAGCCTCACCAGCACGCGGCCGTCCTCGACCTGCACCGGGTGCGCGCGCACCGACAGCTCGGGCTGCTCCAGGCAGACGCCGGTGCTCAGGTCGTAGTGCTGCTTGTACAGCGGCGAGGCCACGACGATCTGCTCGCCCAGGCTGCCGACCAGGCCGCGCGACAGCACGCTGGCGCCGGACTTCGGGTCGATGTTGTCGATGGCGAAGAAACGATCGGGGCCGACGCGGAAGACCGCGACATGGCGGCCCTCGACCAGGGCGCACACGCCGGTGTTGGGCAGGATCTCGTCGACCGCGCAGACGGCGGTCCAGTTCAGGGTGTCAAGGCTCATCTCGGGCTTCCGGGCTCAGGCGGTGGTGCGGTCGGTGGCGTCGGCGGCCGTCAGGGCGGCGGTCTCGCGCTCCTCGGGGCGGGCCGGACGGATCTGGCCGCGCTCCTCGACGAAGACGATGCGCTCGTCGGCCTTGTCGCTGTTGACGAAGCTCCTGAAGCGCGCCCGCACCGCCGGCGTGGTCACCGCGGTCTTCCATTCGCACTGGTAGGTGTCGACCACGCTCTGCATCTGCGCCTCCAGCTCGGCCGCCAGGCCCAGCCGGTCGTCGATCAGCACGCTCTTGAGGTAGTCCAGCCCGCCTTCCATGTTGTCGCGCCAGGTGCTGGTGCGCTGCAGGCGGTCGGCGGTCTTGACGTAGAACATCAGGAAGCGGTCGATCAGGCGGATCAGCTCGGCCTTGCTCAGGTCGGAGGCGATCAGCTCGGCGTGGCGGGGCTTCATGCCGCCGTTGCCGCACACATACAGGTTCCAGCCCTTGTCGGTGGCGATCACGCCCACGTCCTTGCCCTGCGCCTCGGCGCACTCCCGCGTGCAGCCCGAGACGCCGAACTTGATCTTGTGCGGCGCGCGCAGACCCTTGTAGCGGTTCTCCAGCTCGACGGCCAGACCGACCGAATCGTCGACGCCATAGCGGCACCAGGTCGAGCCGACGCAGCTCTTCACCGTGCGCAGCGACTTGCCGTAGGCGTGGCCCGATTCGAACCCGGCGGCGATCAGCTCCTCCCAGATCAGCGGCAGCTGCTCCAGCCGCGCGCCGAACATGTCGACCCGCGCGCCGCCGGTCACCTTGGTGTAGAGGCCGTACTTCTTGGCCACCGTGCCGACCGCGATCAGGCCGTCGGGCGTGACCTCGCCGCCCGGCATGCGCGGCACCACCGAATAGGTGCCGTCCTTCTGGATGTTGCCGAGGAAGTAGTCGTTGGAGTCCTGCAGCGCGGCCAGCTCGGGCTTGAGCACGAAGTCGTTCCAGACCGAGGCCAGCACGCTGGCGGCGGCTGGCTTGCAGATGTCGCAGCCCAGGCCCTTGCCGTGCTTGGCCAGCAGCTCCTCGAAGCTCTTGATCTGGCCGACGCGCACCAGGTGATACAGCTCCTGGCGCGAATAGGCGAAGTGCTCGCAGAGGTGGTTGTTGACCGCCATGCCGCGCTTGGCCATCTCGCTCTTCATCACCTGCGTGACCAGCGGCACGCAGCCGCCGCAGGTGGCGCCGGCCTTGCAGCCGGCCTTCAGCAGCGCGATGGTGGTGGCGCCGTTGCCCACCGCCTCGCAGATCTGGCCCTTGGTGACGTTGTTGCACGAGCAGATCTGCGCCGAGTCCGGCAGCGCGTCCGGGCCCAGGCCCGGCTTTTCCTTGCCTTCGCCCGAGGGCAGGATCAGGAACTCGGGGTCGGCCGGCAGCGCGATGCCGTTGAGCGCCATCTGCAGCAGCGTGCCGTATTCGGCCGCGTCGCCGATCAGCACCGCGCCCAGCAGCTGCCTGCCGTCGGCGCTGACCACGATCTTCTTGTAGATCTGGCGGATCTCGTCGGTGTAGCTGAAGGTCTTGCAGTGCGGCGTCCTGGCGTGCGCGTCGCCGATCGAGGCCACGTCCACGCCCATCAGCTTGAGCTTGGTGCTCATGTCGGCGCCGGTGAAGGCGGCCGAGGCATCGCCGGCGATCTGCCTGGCCACCACGCGGGCCATGTCGTAGCCGGGCGCGACCAGGCCGAAGGTCTGGTCGTTCCAGGCGGCGCATTCGCCGATCGCGTAGACCGCGGGGTCGGCGGTGCGGCACTGGCTGTCGATGGCGACGCCGCCGCGTGCGCCCACCGGCAGCAGGCTCTGGCGCGCCAGCTCGTCGCGCGGTCGGATGCCGGCGGAGAACACGATCATGTCGGTCTCCAGCCAGGTGCCGTCGGCGAAGACCATGCGGTGGCGCGCGGTGGCGCCGTCGACGATCTCGACGGTGTTGCGCCCGGTGTGCACCTGCACGCCGAGTTCCTCGATCTTGGTGCGCAGCACCCGACCGCCGGCCTCGTCGACCTGCACCGCCATCAGCCGCGGCGCGAACTCGACCACATGCGTCTGCAGCCCCAGGTCGCGCAGCGCCTTGGCGCATTCCAGCCCCAGCAGGCCGCCGCCGACCACCACGCCGCTCTTCGAGCGCGCGCCGCAGGCCTTCATGCCCTCCAGATCCTCGATCGTGCGGTAGACGAAGATGTCGGCGCGGTCGCGCCCCGGCACGCCCGGAACGAAGGGATAGGAGCCGGTGGCCAGCACCAGGCGGTCGTAGGGCAGCACCTCGCCGTCGGCGGTGGTGACGGTGTTGTCGCGGCGCTCGATCTTCACCGCCTGCGACTTCAGCCGCAGCGTGTAGCCGCTCTGCTCGAAGAAGCCGGGCGCCACCAGCGACAGGTCCTCGGCGCTCTTGCCGGAGAAGAACTCCGACAGGTGCACCCGGTCATAGGCGGCGCGCGGCTCCTCGCACAGCACCGTGACTTCGGCATCCTTCACACCGGCCTCGTGGAGGCTTTCCAGAAACTTGTGGCCCACCATGCCGTGGCCGACGACGACGATCTTCATGCGGTCTCCGTGATGACGGACCGGAAGAACCCGGCCGTCGAAGGTTCCGTCCGGGAGGCCGGCTCGGCTCGAGGGACGAGCGCAGGCGCACCGGGAAACGGAGAGAGAGGGAAAGAAAGGGAAGAAGGCGCGGACGACGGGGCGGCGATCGATGAACGATCAGGCCCGGTCCGTGCGGCGCGTGCGCGCCCTGCCGTCGTTGGCAGAGGCTGGGGGTAGCGGATGCCGGAGCTACCTTGCTTGCGTCAAACGGTGACAAGCAGGATGCGTGCCTGTCTGCATGGCCCGTGTTCAGGCCGGAAACACGTCTGGTGAACCCCAGAATGCACTATTGCAGTGCATCTGCGCCGCTTGAATCGGGCGCCGCCTGCGATGCGTGCGCCACGATGGGGACTGGTCAAGGCATGAATGCCGGATTGGCGGTGTCGGCGTCATCCTCGCGCAGGCGAGGATCCACGCCTGTCGCTGCGCTCAGCGCGTGCTGGCGCTCACCCGGTCGATCCAGCCGAACAGCTCGTCCAGATCGTAGTCGCCGCTGTGCGGTCGGTCCCAGGGCAGGGCCAGATCGACATTGCGGCCGTTCTGGCGCAGCCGCGCGGCCAGCATGACCGGCACCGCCAGCGAGGTGTCGCGGTCCATCGTGCCGTGGCGGATGCGCCAGTGCGGCGCCACGGTGGTCGCGCTCTGGCCGATGTGGTGCATCGGGTTCATCAGCCGCACCGTGCGCTCGTCGGCGCGACCGGCGCCCTCCACCCGGCTGTGCTGCGCCGAGAACGCGGTGAAGTGGCGCTTGTCGATGCGGCTGCTGCCGAAGAGCTGGTTCTCGCCGCTGTCGAGCGCCAGGCCGTCGAAGGCCGGCGGCAGCTTCAGCCGCACTGCGGCGAGGGCGTAGGCCTGGAAGTCGACCTCCTGTACCCGTCCGTCGCGGATCGTCAGCCAGCCGCGGCCCGACAGGTCGGCGCCGGCATCAAGCGTCTGCTGCGCCGAGGCGATCAGCAGCGACTTCACCTGGTCGAGAAAGCTGCCCCGCCCGTCGGCATCGAGGCGCAGCGGCCGGCCTGCGGCGTCGCGCAGCCCCAGTGCGTTCAGGTAGGCGGGAAAGGTCGCCCGCAGCGTGGTGGCCAGCTCGGCCTGCTCGGGCGAGAGCGTGCCGGCCACCTCGCGGCGCTGGACTTGGTAGTCCAGCATCGACATCTCGATGCGGCGGTAGTCGCGCACATGGCCGAACTGCCATTCGTAGGCGCCGTCGGCGTTCTCGAGGTTGGTGATCGGGCAGTAGGCGGAGACGGCGAAGATGTCGTCGCGCCCCGGTGCGGCGCCCACCGCCTGCAGCTCGGCCTGCAGCTCGGGCGTGTTGCCGCTGGCGCCCAGCAGCGCCGAGAGCGCGCCGCCGGCGCTGGTGCCGTTGGAGATGATGCGCTCGGTGTCGCCCGGCATCACCGCGTCATGGTGGCGCAGGAAGCGCACGGCGGCCTTCAGATCGACCAGCGCGGCCGGGGCCTTGCCGGTCCAGGTGCCGTCTGCGGCCTGCAGCGTGCGCCCGCGTGCGCCGGGCGAGGCCACCACCAGCCCGCGGGTCAGCGCCACCGCGATCGCCGAGGGCGGCTGCGTCTGGCCGGGCGCCGGCGGCGGGCCGGTGCGACCCTCCGGCGTGCCCGGCTTGGCCGGCATGTAGCCGCCGATCGAATTGGGCAGGAAGATCGGTGCGGTGCGCGCGGTGCGGCCCTCGATCTGGCCGCCCTGGAAATAGGCTTCCGGGATGTACAGGTTCATCACCTGCCACTGCGGCGCGACAGGGCGGCTGACATAGGCCAGACCCTCCCAGGCGCGCACGACGACGGTGCGGCCGCTGGCGCTGACCTCGCGGCGCTGGTAGCCGCGCTCGGGATCGAAGGCGGGCAGGGGGGCGGACGCGCCGGGCCGAAGGGCGGGAGAGCTGCAGGCGCTGGCCGCTGCGGCGGCCAGCAGCGACATCGTGAAGGTGCGACGGTCAATCATCATGTCTTTGACGATGCCAGTCGATCGTGCAGCCAGTGTGCAGCGGCGTTGCTGCACTGTTGCTGCCGCAGCGCTCGGAGCTCAGAGCAGCAGGAAGGCGCCCATCGCCACCAGCGTCGGTGCCAGTGCACCGGCCAGCAGGCCGAGCGCGCCGATCGACTCGTCCAGGAAGCCACGGCGCAGCAGCGCCGCACCCGCCGGGTTCGGCGCGTTGGCGATCACCGTCAGGCCGCCGCCGGCCACCGCGCCGGCCACCAGCATGTATTTCGCGGCCTCGCTGATGCCGGAGATCTGCGCGCCCAGGTAGGTGAGCGCGGCGTTGTCGGTGATCGCCGTCAGGCTGACCGCGCCGAAGAAGAGCGCCATCGGCTCCAGCCCCGACACCAGCGGCTGCAGCCACCAGCGCTGCAGGCCGCCAAGCACCACCAGCCCGGCCAGGAAGAAGCCCACCAGCAGCGCCTCCTTGATCAATGGGCGCTGGTGACGGACCTGTCGAGCATCGGGCGGGCGCGGAATGCCACCGCAACTCGATCGCCGCACGCTGGTGGATGCGTGCAAGAAGGTCAAGAGGCGCAAGCGCCATCTGGTGGTGGACACGCTCGGGTTGCTGCTGGCCGTCTCGGTGAGTGTTGAGGTCGCCACCTCCACCGCATGGGCTGGTTCGCTCAGGCGCAGCGCCTTCTGCGCAGGTTGACCCTGCTCAGTTGATTCTGTCTACAACCACTGAATCACGGGCGCCGCGGGGGGGTGTGTTGCGGCTGGTGCGGATCCACTGCCGGCGGCAACGGCGCCCGGCTGCGGACCTTCAGGTGCAGGGCCGCCTGGGCCATCAGATTGGCCGACACGGGCGCCGTCACGAACACGAACAAGGTGATCAGCAGTTCGGCGATGCCGGGGCGGCCCTGGGCCGAGGACAGCAGCATCGAGGCCAGCAGCACGCCGCCCACGCCCAGAGTCGAGGCCTTGGTCGGCGCGTGCAGGCGCATGTAGAAGTCCGGCAGTCGGGCCAGGCCGATCGCGCCGACCAGCAGGAAGAAGGCGGCCACCACGATCAGCGCCGCCGCGGTCCACTCGATCCAGACCGGCAGGTTCATCATCGTCTCCTTGATGGCAGTCATGTCCTTCACTTCTCCACCACATCGCCGCGGGTGAGGTAGCGGGCCAGCCCCACCGTGCCCACGAAGCCGAGCATCGCCACCAGCAAGGCCGCCTCGAACAGCAGCGCCGTGTTCCAGCGCAAGCCCAGCAGCACCACCAGCGCCACCACGTTCATGTAGAGCGTGTCGAGCGCCAGGATGCGGTCGGTGGTCTCCGGCCCGCGCCACAGGCGCCAGGCGCACAGGGCCATGGCGATGGCCACGGCCACGCTGGCCAGGTCCAATGCCCAGGACAGGACGGGAGCGTTCATCATGCAGCCTCCTTGCCCGCCTCGGCGGGGATGCCCAGCGCCCGCATCAGCGGGGCTTCGTAGCGTTGTTTCATGTCCTTGGCCATGGCGACGGGGTCATCGCCGTTGAGGGCATGGACCCAGATCACCCCCTGCTGCTCGTCGACCACGCAGGACACCGTGCCCGGCGTGGTGGTGATGATGCTGGCGAACAGGGCGTTGACCCGCTCGTTGCGGGTCGCCAGCGGCACGGGAATCCACAGCGGCGTGGGCTTGTCCATCGAGCCCAGCACCAGACGCGCCACGGTGATGTTGGACACCACGATGTCCCACAGCACCACCCCCGCGAGGGCGATCACGCTGGGCCAGTGCAGGCGGTCTGCGGGCTTGAGGAAACCGCCCACCAGCCGGGGAATGATCAGCCCGATCAGCACCGCCGACAGGACATGCACCAGCGCCAGGCTGTGCGACAAGGCCAGCCAGCTCACGCCGAGCAGCACGGACAGCAGCGGATGGTCGAACCAGCCCACGGGGCGCGCGGTGGCGGTGGTGTGCGAGGCAGTGCGCATGGTCAACGCTCTCCGGTGTAGGGGCGTGTGCTGTCGCCCAGGTCGCCCAGCACGGCGCGCTGGTAGGCGGCACGGTCGGCGAGCTGGGCGGCGGCCGCGTCGGTGTACTGCTTGACGGGGGAGGCCACCACGGCCAGGACCACGGTCATCGCCATGAACGCCCAGGTCGCCGAGAGCATCTTCAGGCTGCTGCCCGCGGCGGCGTGGCCGGTCGGCGCTGGCTGCAGGTGCCAGAACACGACCACGCCCGCCCGGGCCAGCCCCACGATGCTCAGGAAGCCGACCCCCAGCACCACGGTCCACAGCCAGGGCTGTGCGTCCAGGCCATGGCTGCTCTGCAGCACCATCAGCTTGCCCACAAAGCCCGGCAGCGGCGGCAGCCCCGCCGCCGACGCCGCGCCGAACAACATCATCAGGCCCAGCAGCATGGGCTCACGCACCGCATGGGCCGGCCTGAGCGCGTCCCCCGTCTCGCCGCGCTGTGCCGCCACCAGCTCCACCAGCAGGAACAGGCCGGCCACCACGATCGTGCTGTGCAGCGTGTAGTACAGCGCCGCCGACAAGGTCTCCGGCGTGAACAGGCCGACACCGGCCAGGATGGTGCCCACGGACGAGACGGTGAGGTAGGCCACCAGCCGGCCCAGGGTGTGGGCCGCCAGGGCGCCCAGCACCCCCAGCACGCTGGTCGTCAGGGCCAGGGGCAGCAGCCAGTCGGCCACGGCCAGCGAGGCTTCGCCGGCCTCCGTGCCGAAGATCATCCAGTGGGTGCGGATGATGCTGTAGACACCGACCTTGGTCATGATGGCGAACAGGGCGGCCACCGGCGCGCTGGCGGCGGCGTAGGTGCCGGGCAGCCAGAAGCACAGCGGCACCAGCGCAGCCTTCAGACCGAACACCACCAGGAGCACCAGCGCCGCCGCCTGGGCCAGCAGCGCCGCGTCGCCGGTCAGCCGGGCCACGCGCAGGGCCATGTCGGCCATGTTGAGCGTGCCGGTGACCGAGTACAGCATGGCCAGGCCGATCAGGAACAGGCCGGAGGCGGTCAGGTTGAGCACCACGTAGTGCACGCCCATGCGCAGGCGCTCCTTGCCTTGCCCGTGCAGCAGCAGCACATACGACGCGATCAGCAGGATCTCGAAGAACACGAACAGGTTGAACAGGTCACCCGTCAGGAAGGCCCCGCTCAGGCCCATGAGCTGGAACTGGAAGATCGCGTGGAAATAGCGCCCGCGCGCGTCCCAGCCACCCGTGGCGTACCACAGCACCGGCACCGCCACCAGATAGGTCAGCAGCACCATCAGGGCCGACAGGTGGTCCAGCACCAGCACGATGCCGAACGGCGCGGGCCACTCCCCCACCCGGTACACCACCAGCTCGCCCTGGCCGGCGCGCCAGACCATGGCGCAGGCCATGAGCAGGCCCGACAGCACCGAGGCCATGGCCACGCGGCGGTGCCAGCGCAGGCGCCCGAGATCGTGGCTGCCGCCCTGTCCGGCCATGCCGCCCTGATCGCCGATCAGCAGCAGGACCACGGCGGTGAGCGACGGCAGCACCACCGACAGCACCGGCGCATGCGCCCACCAGAACGCCAGCAGGCCCTCCATCACTTGCGCTCCTGGGCGGCGTCATGGCCATCGACATGGTCGGTGCCGCTCTCATGCCGGCTGCGCAAGGCCAGCTCGATCAGGAAGCCCGTCGTGGCGAACCCGATCACGATGGCGGTGAGCACCAGGGCCTGCGGCAAGGGATCGGCCACCGCCCCCTCGCCCACGAGGATGGGCTGCGCGTTGCTCCACAGGCGGCCCATGACGAAGATGAACACGTTGACGGCGTAGCCGATCAGGCTCAGGCCCAGCACCACCGGATAGGTGCGGCCACGCAGCAGCAGGTAGACCCCCGCAGCCATCACCACGCCCAGGCCGCTGGCCAGCAGCGCCTCCATGCTCACCATGCTGCATCTCCTGCCTGTGCCTTGCCAGGCGCCTTGCCGTGTGTCTTGCCAGGATCCGATCGCCCTTCGCCAGAGGCCGATCCCAGCACGCTGAGTGTCAGCAGGGTGGCGCCCACCACCGTCAGGTACACCCCCAGATCGAACACCGCGGCCGACGCCAACGGCAACTCGCCCAGCACCCCCACCGCGGGATGGCCGTGGGCGCTGGTCAGGAACGGGCGTCCGAACACGAAGGCCGCCACACCCGTCAGACCCGCAATGCCCAGGCCGGCGCCGATCCACTGCACGAAGCGGCGTCCGGCCTGCGCGCGCATCAGCATCTCGGCACGCGACTGCCCCAGGGCCATGAACTGCAGCACCAGCGCCACCGCGGTGATCAGGCCGGCGATGAAGCCGCCGCCGGGCATGTTGTGCCCGCGCATGAAGATGTAGACCGAGAACACCAGCGCCAGGGGCAGGACCACCGAGGCGGCCACTCGCAACAGCAAGGGCTGGGCCGCGAAGGTCCACGGCCGACCTGCGCCATCGGTGCCGGCACGGCGGGTGCGGAAGCCGTCCATCAGGGCCAGAACCCCGAGGGCCGCGATGCCCAGCACGGTGATTTCGCCCCAAGTGTCGTAACCGCGGAAGTCCACCAGAATGACGTTCACCACATTGGTGCCGCCGCCCTTGGGCAGCGACTGCTCCAGGAAATACCACGAAATGCTGTCGTGGCCCCGGGTCATGAACACCCAGGCCAGCCAGGCCACGCCCGCCCCGGCGGCCACGGCCAGCGCGGCGTCGCGGGCCTTGCGGCCGGTGCTCGATTCGCGGGGCGTGGTCTGCGGCAACAGCGCCAGGCCCATCAGCAGCAGCACGGTGGACACCACCTCCACCGACAACTGCGTCAGCGCCAGATCGGGGGCCGAGAGCGACACGAAGGCCAGTGCCACCACCAGGCCCACCATGCCCACCAGCACCACGGTGCGGAAACGGTCATGGTGGCCCAGCACCAGCGCAGCGCAGGTGACCAGCAGCAGCGCCCAGACCACCACCGCCAAGGTGTTGGCCGGCATCAGGGCGCGCTCGCCGGTGCCAACGCCGCCGCCCAGCAAGGGGGCCGCCGCCACGACGATGGCACCGCCCACCATCAGGGCCAGGTAGCGCTGCAGCGAGCCGTTTTCCAGCGCGCCCGTCACGCGCCCCGCCAGCGAGAACACGCCGCCGAGGGTCGACTCGAAGAGCTGGCGGCCCGTGCCCCGTCCGAACCAGGCTTCGGAGCTGATGCGGTGCAGGCGCCTGTCACGCGCCAGGCTGCGGTACAGCAGGATGCCGCCCACCAGGGCGATCACGCTCATGAGCAGCGGCAGGTTGAAGCCGTGCCACAGCGCCAGGTGGTAGTCGGGCAGCGGCTGGCTGGTCAGCGCCGTGGCCGCCACATGGACCAGCGGGCCGAAGGTGGCCGCCGGAAACAGGCCCACCGCCACGCACAGCACCACCAGACCGATGGTGGGCAGCTTCATGCCCAGCGGGGGCTCGTGGGGATGCGGGTTCTCGACCGCGCCCAGCGGACCGTTGAAGTAGGTGTCATGCACCATGCGCAGCGAATACGCCACGCTGAACACGCCGGCCAGGGTCACCAGCGCCGGCACCGCCCAGGCCCAGACGCCCTGGGTGCCGGTCACGGCTTCGGTGAAGAACATCTCCTTCGACAGGAACCCGTTGGTCAGCGGCACACCGGCCATCGATGCCGCGGCCACCATGGTCAGCGTGGCGGTGAACGGCATGAAGGACCACAGGCCGCCGAGCTGGCGCATGTCGCGCGAGTGGGTCTCGTGGTCGACGATGCCGGCGATCATGAACAGCGAGGCCTTGAACGTGGCGTGGTTGAGCACATGGAACACCGCCGCCACGGCGGCCAGCGGCGAACCCAGGCCCACCAGGAAGGTGATCAGGCCCAGGTGGCTGACGGTGGAGTACGCCAGCAGGCCCTTGAGGTCGTGCTTGAAGATGGCGATGAACGCGGCGAACAGCACCGTGACCAGGCCCGCGCCACTGACCAGCGCCTCGAACCAGCCCGAACCCGCCAGGATCGGGTACAGGCGCATCAGCAGGAACACGCCGGCCTTGACCATGGTCGCCGAATGCAGATAGGCCGACACCGGCGTGGGGGCCGCCATGGCGTCCGGCAGCCAGAAGTGAAACGGGAACTGCGCGCTCTTGGTGAAGGCGCCCAGCAGGATCAGCAGCAAGGCGGGCAGGAACAGCGGGTCGGCCTGGATCTGTGCGGCGCGCGTGGCCAGCACGCTGATCTCGTGGCTGCCGCCGATCTGGCCCAGCAGCACGAAGCCCCCGAGCATGGCGAGCCCGCCGCCGCCGGTCACTGCCAGCGCCTGACGGGCACCCGCCCGCGCGTCGGGTCGGTGGCCCCAGTAGCCCACCAGCAGGAAGGACGAGATGCTGGTCAGCTCCCAGAACACCACCAGCACCAGGAGGTTGTCCGACAGCACCACGCCCAGCATGGCGGCCATGAACAGCATCATGAGGCTGTAGAACTTGGGGGCCGAGTCTTCCGGCGCCAGGTAATACGCCGCGTACAGCACGATGCACAGGCCGATGCACAGGATCAGGCCCGCGAACAGCAGCGACAGGCCGTCCAGCCGGAACGTGATGTCGAGCCCCAGGGACGGCACCCAGGCCCATTGCTCCATGACCGGCACACCGCTGAACACCGTCGGCGCCTGCGACAGCAACACGGCCAGACTCGCCGCCGTGATCGTGCCTGCGATGGACGCCGTCCATGCGCGGCGCCGGGCACCGCTCACCGCCGTGAGCACACTTCCCAGCACCAAGGGCAACAGAACAACCAGCAGCAGCACGTGCATCCCCCCAAAATTGCCCGGATTCTATGGTTGACCGGTGTGCACGACCGCACAGTTCCTGTGCGCCGTGCGGGGGCATCCGTGCATGCCGTGTGGTGCGGTTCCGTCGGTTTCAGGCAAAAGCCTGCGCGCCCAGGAGGTAATCGACCTTGCACAGGTCCACGCCGTTGTGGCGCAGCAGTGCGCAGGCGGTGGTGACGTGGAAGAACACGTTCGGCAGCGCCCAGTGCTCTAGCCGAGCTGCACCGGACGCCGGGCCATGGGGGCATGCGCGCCGCGTGCGACGGCGCTTTCGATCCGGGCCCCAAGTTTGCGACAATCGTGGATTCATCCCGTTCTTCGTCGTCGCGGCCGTCGCGACCGTCAACAGCGCCATGTCTGCCACCATCCTGCAAAACCTCCCCGCCGGCCAGAAGGTCGGCATCGCCTTCTCGGGCGGTCTCGACACCTCGGCCGCCGTGCACTGGATGCGCGCCAAGGGCGCTGTCCCTTGCGCCTACACCGCCAACCTCGGCCAGCCCGACGAGAGCGACTACGAGGACATCCCGCGCAAGGCCCTGGCCTACGGCGCCGAGATCGCCCGCCTGATCGACTGCCGTGCCGCGCTGGTGGCCGAGGGCATCGCCGCGATCCAGTCCGGTGCCTTCCACATCACCACCGGCGGCGCCACCTACTTCAACACCACCCCGCTGGGCCGCGCGGTGACCGGCACGATGCTGGTGGCCGCGATGAAGCAGGACGGCGTCAACCTCTGGGGCGACGGCTCGACCTACAAGGGCAACGACATCGAGCGCTTCTACCGCTACGGCCTGCTGGTCAACCCGGCGCTGAAGATCTACAAGCCCTGGCTGGACCAGACCTTCATCGACGAGCTGGGCGGCCGCAAGGAGATGAGCGAATACCTCATCAAGAACGGCTTCGACTACAAGATGTCGGTCGAGAAGGCGTATTCCACCGACTCGAACATGCTGGGCGCGACCCATGAGGCCAAGGACCTGGAGTTCCTGAACGCCGGCATGCACATCGTCAAGCCCATCATGGGCGTGGCCTTCTGGCGCGACGACGTCGAGGTCAAGCGGGAGACGGTGACGGTGCGCTTCGAGGAAGGCGTGCCGGTGGCGCTCAACGGCCAGACCTTCCCCGACCTGGTCGCGCTGTTCGAGGAAGCCAACCGCATCGGCGGCCGCCACGGCCTGGGCATGTGCGACCAGATCGAGAACCGCATCATCGAGGCCAAGAGCCGCGGCATCTACGAAGCCCCGGGCATGGCGCTGCTGCACATCTGCTACGAGCGCCTGGCCACCGGCATCCACAACGAGGACACGCTGGCGCAGTACCGCGCCAACGGCCGCGTGCTGGGCAAGCTGCTCTACCACGGCCGCTGGTTCGACAGCCAGGCCATGATGCTGCGCGAGACCGCGCAGCGCTGGGTCGCCAGCGCGATCACCGGCGAGGTGACGCTGGAGCTGCGCCGCGGCAACGACTACACCATCATGAACACCGACAGCCCGAACCTGACCTACGCGCCGGAGCGCCTGTCGATGGAGAAGGTGGAGGACGCCGCGTTCACGCCGCTGGACCGCATCGGCCAGCTGACCATGCGCAACCTCGACATCAGCGACACCCGCGCCAAGCTGGGCCTGTACGGCAAGGCCGGCCTGCTGGGCGGCTCGGCCGGCGGCGCGCTGCCGCTGCTGACCGGCGGCGAGGACGCCTGAGTCCGAGGCGAGCGCGGGCCGCCTGGCCCGCGCTCAAACCGATGATGGCAAGGGCGGCCGATCGCGCCGCGCCTTGTCGGCGTACATCAGCAGGTCGCTGCGCTGCATCAGCGTGGCCAGACTGTCCTCGGCGCGTGCGCCGGCCAGCCCCAGGCTGGCGCTGACCGCCAGGCCGGGTGCGATCGCGCCCCAGTCATGGCGGCAGATCTCACCGCGCAGGCGCTCGACCACCTGCCGGGCGAGGTTCTCGTCGGTGTCGGGCAGGATCAGCACGAACTCGTCGCCGGCCAGCCGGGCAGCCAGATCGTGCTGGCGCAGCACATGGCGCAGCAGCCGCGCCATCGCGCGCAGCACCTCGTCGCCGATCACATGTGAATGCTGGTCGTTGATCTGCTTGAAGCGGTCGATGTCGATCATCACCAGGCACCAGGGGGCGGCCTGCTCGCGCTCGTCACGCAGGCGCTGCAGCAGCGTGGCGGCCACGCGCTCGACCTGGCGGCGGTTGGCCAGCCCGGTCAGCGGATCTTCCAGCGAGAGCCGCTCGAACTGGCGCGAGCTGGTTCGCAGCTCGGCGAGTGCGCGCGACTGCTGGCGCCAGGCCATGCGCAGCGTGGCGGTGCGTTCGCGCGAGGCCATGTTCTCGCGGTCCTGCAGCAGCTGATCGGCGCGCAGCCGGCGAAAGGCCGCCAGCGCCTCGTCATGCCGCCCCTGCTGCTCGAGCAGGGTGATGTGCAGGTGGTGCGCGGTCTGCACCAGACGCTGATCGGCGCGCGGCAGGGTCACGTCGAGCAGCTCGGCGATGCACGCCTGCGCCTGCGCGAGCTGGCCGCGCTCGAGCGCCCGGCGCGCGAAGATCCAGGCCGCCAGTCCGCGCAGGCTCTCCGGCCGGATCAGGTCAGTCGGCGTGCGGGTGGCGTCCTGCAGCGGTGCCAGTCCGGCGGGCAGCGTGTCGTTGGAAGCCAGGAAAGAGCCGATTCCGGTCTCGATCAGCGGCAGCAGCGCGGCCAGCTGGGCTCCGCCCGGCTGGGGCGTCAGCGCCGGGGCCTCGGTGCCGCTGGCCAGGATCTGGCGCAGCGCCTGCAGCATGTCGAACGCGATCGGGTCGATGCGCGCCGGCTGGCCCGACTGGCGGCACTGCTCCAGCCGGTAGAGCTCGCCCAGCAGCAGCTGCAGGCGCGGCTGGGCGGTGGCGGCTTCACCGCCGCAGTGCTGCTGTGCCAGCGCGATGCTGCGCAGCAGGGCCCGGCGGGCATAGTCGCTGTCGCGGGCATGGGTGGCCAGGCCGAGATGGTGGTAGGCGACCGCGGTGTGCGCGCCGTCCGGCTGGCTCTCGGCCAGCCGGACCGCCAGCGTCGCGTTCTCGATCGCTTCCTCGAAGCGGCCCAGCCGGGCCAGCAGCAGCGCCGCCAGCGCCAGGGCATCCGATTCCTGCCGCGCATCGCCGACCAGATGGAAGAGATGCCCGGCCTGCCGGGCCTGGGCCAGGGCCAGCTCGGGCGAGGGCGGCTCGCGGTGAAGTTCGGCGCGAGCCAGGATCAGGAAGGCGTCCGCCTGCCGGGGCAGCATGCCGCCCAGCTTGGCGCTGGCCAGCATCTCGTGAGCCAGGGCCGCCGCCTGATCGCAATGGCCGGCGATCAGCGCAAGATGCGCCGAAGCCGCCGACGGGTCATCATGACCGGATGGCATGTGTGGTGATGTGCTCGAAACGGCATCATCCGTCCTCGGCCGCTCTTGCGAGCCCCCCCTCAGCCGGATCACGCCTTGTTGCTGTTATGGACTATGGCGATGGTTGATCACTTCGAATGGTAAACATTTTCGTACCTGATCACGCCACCCACGGCCTGTTTCTTTCATCCTGACACCGGCTGCACGCCCTCGGCAGTGATCGATCTCACGCAGCAGAGGGTGCTGCGTGCGGGT
This sequence comes from Sphaerotilus sp. FB-3, assembly GCF_023706025.1. Lineage (NCBI taxonomy): Bacteria > Pseudomonadati > Pseudomonadota > Betaproteobacteria > Burkholderiales > Sphaerotilaceae > Sphaerotilus > Sphaerotilus sp. FB-3. Next base: position 19,861 of record NZ_BQWE01000010.1, read on the forward strand.
GTCTTGGTCGCGCTGCGTGTGCGCAGACCCGTGAATGCGTCATGGACATGTCATGTGACACGCCTGTGCCGACCATGAAAAAGGGAGGTGCATCGCACCTCCCTTGCGGGGTGATGGCAGGCTCGTCGGCCGAGCCTGCAGACCGGTCAGAGCACCTCGGAGGCGAAGTCCGCCAGCCGCGAGCGCTCGCCGCGTGCCAGCGTGATGTGGCCCGCGTGCGGCCAGCCCTTGAAGCGGTCGACCGCGAAGGTCAGGCCGGACGAGCCCTCGGTGAGGTAGGGCGTGTCGATCTGCGCCAGATTGCCCAGGCAGATGATCTTGGTGCCGGGGCCGGCGCGGGTGATCAGCGTCTTCATCTGCTTCGGCGTCAGGTTCTGCGCCTCGTCGATGATGACGATCTTGTTCAGGAAGGTGCGCCCGCGCATGAAGTTCAGGCTCTTGATCTTGATCTTGCTGCGCACGAGATCGTTGGTCGCCGCGCGGCCCCATTCGCCGGCGCTGGTGTCGCCGCGCGCCAGGACTTCCAGGTTGTCGTCGAGCGCGCCCATCCACGGGCTCATCTTCTCCTCCTCGTTGCCGGGCAGGAAGCCGATGTCCTCGCCGACCGGCACGGTCACGCGGGTGACGATGATCTCGGTGTAGCGGCGCTCGTCCAGCACCTGGCTGAGCGCGGCGGCCAGCGTCATCAGCGTCTTGCCGGTGCCGGCGGTGCCGGTCAGCGTGATGAAGTCGCAGTCGGGGTCGGTCAGCAGGTTCAGCGCGAAGTTCTGCTCGCGGTTGCGCGCGGTCACGCCCCAGACGGAATTCTTCGCGTGGGTGAAGTCCTTGAGCGTGCGGATGACGGCGGTCTTGCCGGTGATCTCGGTGACGCGCGCGTAGAGCGGCGCGTTGCCCGGGCTCTCCAGATAGACGAACTGGTTGATCATCAGCGAGGGCACCAGCGGCCCGCTGATCCGGTAGAAGGTCGAGCCGGCCTGCTGCCAGCTCTCCATCGTCTTGCCGTGGCGCTCCCAGAAGTCGCCCGGCAGCTGCAGCACGCCGGTGTAGAGCAGGTCGGCGTCTTCGAGCGTCTTGTCGTTGAGGTAGTCCTCGGCAGCCAGGCCCAGCGCGCGGGCCTTGATGCGCATGTTGATGTCCTTGGACACCAGCACGACCTCGCGCTCGGGCTGCTGCGTGCGCAACGCCTGCACCACGCCGAGGATCTGGTTGTCGGCCTTGCCCTGAGGCAGGCCGTCGGGCAGCTTGAAGTCGACGAAGGTGGTCTGGAAGAACAGCTTGCCGCCGGCCTCGCGGTGGCCGGTGCGCGCCAGCGCGATGCCGGCGCCTGGGTCGAACTCCTTGGCATCGCCCTGGCTGGCCGCCAGCGCGTCGAGCTCGCGGCTGACCTGGCGCACGTTGCGCGAGACCTCGCTCATGCCCTTCTTGTGGCCGTCGAGCTCCTCGAGCGTGATCATCGGCAGGTAGACGTCATGCTCCTCGAAGCGGAACAGCGACATCGGGTCGTGCATCAGCACGTTGGTGTCGAGCACGAAGAGCTTGGCCGGGCCGCCGGTGCTGGCGCGGTTGCGGCGCGGCCGGGTCGCTGCAGCCGGCGCAGGTGCGGGCGCCACGGCGACCGCGGCCTTCGTGCGGGGCGTGCGTGCCGGCCTGGCCGGCGCAGCCGCAGGCGCCTTGGCCTCGACCGGCGCCGCAAGGACGACCGCGGGGGTGATCGGCGGCGCGGCCACCGGCTGCTGCGGCGGCTGGAGTTCGAGTGCGCTGCTGTCCTCGACGGCGGCCGGCTTGGGCAGCGAGCGTCGTGACGGTTTCGGCGCCGACTGGGCGTCGAAGGCGGAAGGGTCGAGGACGGAGCCGCGCTTGGCAGGGGGTTTGGGCAGAGGCATGAGCGAAAGCGTCAACGTGAAAAGAAAAAGCCGCACAGCAAGCTGGGCGGCTTCTCGATCGGGGAATGCGGTTCAGGGCTTACGCGCATGAACCCATTATGCACAGGACGCTGCAGGCGCCAAGGCCCGCTGTCACGGTACCAATCCGACTCAATCCGGCTCAAGCCGGCTTCTTCAGCTCCTGAACAGCCTTCAGGACGTCCTCGACATGACCGGCGACCTTGATGCCGCGCCATTCGGTGCGCAGCAGGCCTTCGGGGTCGATCAGGAAGGTGGAGCGCTCGATGCCCTTGACCTTCTTGCCGTACATGATCTTGTTCTTCACGACGCCGAACATGTGGCAGAGCTTCTCTTCGGTGTCGGCGATCAGCTCGAAGGGCAGCTCGAGGTTCTGCTTGAACTTGTCGTGCGAGGCCATGTTGTCGCGCGACACGCCAAAGACCACCGCGCCCGCGTTGGCGAAGTCCTTGTGGTGGTCGCGGAACTGCATCGCTTCGGTGGTGCAGCCGGGCGTGCTGTCCTTCGGGTAGAAATACAGCACCACCGTCTTGCCGAGGAAAGCCTGGGGGGTGAACTTCACGCCACCGGTTGCATTCGCTTCAAATTCCGGCAGAGGTTTGTTGAGAGCGGGCGTCATGCAAGTTCTGTAGTCTTGTGGATCCCTGATGGGGATAAGCCCATCATTATACTGCCAGTTCAAGGCTCGTTCTGACGTGCCCGGCTTCGTCCGGGCGGGGGATTTCAGCCGATGATCAGCGCCGCCACGGCACGCCGGCCCTCGCTGACCAGCACGTTGTAGGTGCGGCAGGCGGCGGCGGTGTCCATGCACTCGATGCCGATGCGCGCCTCGATCAGGCCGCGGGTGATCGACGGATGAACGAAGCGCAGCGTGCGGCCGCTGCCGAAGATCACCAGCTCCGGCTTCAGGGCCAGCAGCGCGTCGAAGTCCTCGCGCTGCAGCTCCTCGACGCGGCTGCGCGGCCAGGCGACCACCTCGCCGCGCCAGGGCACGATGACGCTGCTGCGCCACTGCACCAGCGCGCTCTGGTTGTTGATCGAGACGGCGTCGGTGGCGGTGCTGAAGATGGCGTTGACGCCATCGAGTCGGTCGGGCTGGAGTTTCACGGCAGGGCGGTGGGGCGGGATGCGCTAAATTCTAGCCTTTGGCCGACAATGGCCGCCCCGACTGTCCCCCTGCGTCCCGTACCGTTTCTCCGGCGCTTTCCTTCTCTCCATCGCGAACAGGATCCCTCGTGCTCAAGACCGTCGCCAAGTCCGGCAAGCTCGCCAACGTGTGCTACGACATCCGTGGCCCGGTGCTGGAAAAGGCCCGCCAGATGGAGGAGGAGGGCCACAAGATCATCAAGCTCAACATCGGCAACCTGGCGGTGTTCGGGCTGGAGCCGCCCGACGAGATCGTGCAGGACATGATCCGCAACCTGCCGCACGCGGCCGGCTACACCGACTCCAAGGGCCTGTTCGCGCCGCGCAAGTCGGTCGTGCACTACACCCAGGAGAAGGGCATCCGCGGCGTGACCGTCGACGACGTCTACCTGGGCAACGGCGCCTCCGAGCTGATCTCGATGGCGATGAACGCGCTGCTCGACGACGGCGACGAGGTGCTGATCCCCTCGCCGGACTACCCGCTCTACACCGCGGTGGTGGCGCTGTCGGGCGGCCGCCCGGTGCACTATCTCTGCGACGAGTCGTCGGAGTGGATGCCCGACCTCGACGACATCCGCGCCAAGATCACCCCGCGCACCAAGGCGCTGGTGATCATCAACCCGAACAATCCGACCGGCGCGCTCTATCCGGAGCCGGTGCTGCAGGGGCTGATCGAGATCGCCCGCCAGCACCAGCTGATCGTCTTCGCCGACGAGATCTACGACAAGACGCTGTTCGACGGCCACAGCCACACCAGCATCGCCTCGCTGGCCGACGACGTGCTGATCCTGACCTTCAACGGCCTGTCGAAGAACTACCGCTCCTGCGGCTACCGCGCCGGCTGGATGGTGGTCTCGGGCGACAAGCGCCATGCGCGCGACTACATCGAGGGCCTGAACATGCTGGCCTCGATGCGGCTGTGCGCCAACACGCCGGGCCAGCTGGCGATCCAGACCGCTTTGGGCGGCTACCAGAGCATCAAGGACCTGGTCGCGCCGGGCGGTCGGCTGTGCCGCCAGCGCGATCTGGCGCACCGGCTGCTGACCGAGATCCCGGGCGTGTCCTGCGTCAAGCCCAAGGCGGCGCTCTACATGTTCCCGCGTCTGGACCCGAAGATGTATCCGATCCAGGACGACCAGCAGTTCGCCTACGAGCTGCTGGCCGAGGAGAAGGTGCTGATCGTGCAGGGCACCGGCTTCAACTGGCCGACGCCGGACCATTTCCGCCTCGTCTTCCTGCCGAACTCCGACGACCTGACCGACGCGATCGGGCGCATCGCGCGCTTCCTCGAAGGCTATCGTCGACGGCATGGCGCCTGAGCCTTTCCGCTCAGCCGCCTTCCTGCTTCTCCATCGATTCTCTCTCGCCTGCACCGTCGGAACTCCGGTGCAGTTTCTCACCCAAGAGACGGCGCAGTCACAAGCGCCACCCGTTCGCATGAAACCCATCCAAGTCGGCCTGCTGGGCATCGGTACTGTCGGTAGCGGCACCTTCAACGTGCTCACTCGCAACCAGGAAGAGATCCGCCGCCGTGCGGGCCGCGGCATCGAGATCACGATGGTGGCGGACCTGAACGTCGAGCGCGCCCGCGAGATCGTCGGCGACCGCGCCCGCGTCGTGGCCGATGCGCGCGAGATCATCGCCAATCCCGAGATCGACATCGTCATCGAGCTGATCGGCGGCTACGGCATCGCCCGCGCGCTGGTGCTCGAAGCCATCAACGCCGGCAAGCATGTCGTCACCGCCAACAAGGCGCTGCTGGCGGTGCACGGCACCGAGATCTTCGCCGCGGCCAGCGCCAAGGGCGTGATGGTGGCCTTCGAGGCCGCGGTGGCCGGGGGCATCCCGATCATCAAGGCGCTGCGCGAGGGCCTGACCGCCAACCAGGTGCAGTGGGTGGCCGGCATCATCAACGGCACGACCAACTTCATCCTGTCGGAGATGCGCGACAAGGGCCTGGACTTCGACGTGGTGCTGAAGGAAGCGCAGCGCCTGGGCTACGCCGAGGCCGACCCGACCTTCGACATCGAGGGCGTCGACGCCGCGCACAAGGCCACGCTGATGAGCGCGCTGGCCTTCGGCATCCCGGTGCAGTTCGACAAGGCGCATGTCGAGGGCATCACCAAGCTGGCCGCGGCCGACATCCGCTATGCCGAGCAGCTCGGCTACCGCATCAAGCTGCTGGGCATCGCCAAGCGCCGCGACGACGTCGGCGGCATCGAGCTGCGCGTGCACCCGACGCTGGTGCCGGCCAAGCGCCTGATCGCCAATGTCGAGGGCGCGATGAACGCGGTGATGGTGCAGGGCGACGCGGTGGGCACGACGCTCTACTACGGCAAGGGCGCCGGCTCCGAGCCGACCGCCTCGGCGGTGATCGCCGACCTGGTCGACATCACCCGCCTGCACACCGCCGACCCGGACCACCGCGTGCCGCATCTGGCCTTCCAGGCCGACGAGCTGCGCGACACGCCGGTGCTGTCGATCGATCAGGTGCGCACCGCCTTCTACCTGCGCCTGCGCGTGGCCGACCAGAAGGGCGTGCTGTCGTCGATCACCTCGATCCTGGCTGCCTCCGACATCTCGATCGATGCGGTGCTGCAGCGCGAGTCCAACGAGGGCGAGCACCAGACCGACGTCATCATCCTGACGCACGAGACCCAGGAAGGCGCGATGCGCGCCGCGCTGGCGCAGATGCAGGCGCTGCCGACGGTGCTGGCGCCGATCGTGAGTCTGCGCAAGGAAGAGCTGGCCTGAGCCAGCGGAGGCGTTCGATGGCCCAGCTCTCCGATGTCAAGACTCTCTACCGCGCGCTGGATTTCGAGCGGGAGCTGAATCTGGACGACCCTGCAGATGCCGCGCTCTATGTCGCCAATCTGCATTGCGACGGCGGGATCTCGCCGGTGGACGAGCTGCGGGCCAACATCGAGCTGTCGGATCGCCCTGGCACCTGGCTGTTCACCGGTCACCGCGGGGTCGGCAAATCGACGGAGCTGCGCCGCATGGCGCATGACCTGCGCCAGACCGGCGACTACTACGTGGTCGTCGCCGACATGGAGAAGCGGCTCAACCTGGGCGAGGCGGTCAAGCTCGAATCGCTGCTGGTGTCGCTGGCCGCCGCCCTGGCGGATCAGGCCGATCGGGATCTGGGCAGCACGGCCGGGCAGCACACCTATGCCCGCCGCCTGTGGGACTGGCTGACGCGCACCGAGATCAACCTGACCGGCCTGGGTGGCAAGCTGTCGGCCAGGGCCAGTGAGCAACTCGGCGGCGAGGTGAGCTTCACGGCGCAGCTGCGCGACAACCCGAGCTTCCGGGCGGAGGTGCAGCGGGCGCTGGAGTCGTCGCGAGGGGCTTGGTTCGAGGAGGTCAAGCGCTTCATCGCCTCGGTGGTCGACGACATCAAGCGCCTGCGTGGCGTGCAGATGGAGGTGGTGCTGATCCTCGACTCGCTGGAACGCCTGCGCGTGTCCGGGCCGAATGCCAAGGAGTGCTACGAGGCCATCATCCAGGTCTTCGATGTGAGCGGCCAGTACCTCAAGCTGGAGCATGTCCACACCGTCTACAGCGTGCCGCCCTTCCTGCCGTTCCTGGTGCCGCGCATCGGCGGTTATTTCGGGGTGGATGTGTGCAAGCTGCCCCATGTGAAGGTGTTCACGACACCGGATCTGACCAAGGGCGCCCAGCCCGTCACGCCGCATGCACCGGGCATTGCCGGGATGGTGCAGAGCGTGCAGCTGCGTTTCCCTCGGATCGAGGAGATCATTCCGCTGCCGATGCTGGAGCGGCTGGCGCTGGCGTCCAGCGGCAGCGTGCGCGACTATTTCCGGCTCATCAAGTCCGTCTGTGCCAAGGCGACGGTGATCCGGCCGGCCTTGCCCCTGCCGGATGACAGCCTGCCCGCCACTGCCGAGCGCACGCTGCGCGACGAGATGCCGCTGGCCGAGGACGACCTGAAGCACCTGGCGCAGGTGCGCGTGCGCCACGGGGTCGCGCTCGACAGCATGGACAACCTGCACAAGGTGGCACGGCTGTTCGATGGCGGGCTGATCCTGTCGTACCGCAACGGCATCGGCGACTGGTGCGAGGTGCAGTACCTGCTGCACGACCAGGTGGCGCCCTATCTGCCCCAGCCTGCCTGAGCGCGGCGGTGGATGCCGACCAGGTCTGGCAGGAGATGCGGCTCCACATCGAGTGGGCCGAGGGTTTCTGTCTGTGTGTCGTCTTCACCGACCAGACACGCGAATTGCTGCGACTGCAGCAGCGACTCGCCGATGCCTGGCAGTGGCGCACGGCCGCCATCACCGTCATCCGCCCGCCTGACGCCGAATCGGCGGTCGAGCATGTCTTTTCGGCGCTGGAGCAGCACCGTGCCCGCCTGCCGGACGTTCAGGTGCCCGTATGGCTGGACCTCTGCACCGCGCCAGACGCTGAAAATGCCCTGGCCCCTTGGGAACGGGCCCGTCACCACAGCGTGGCGCGCCTCAACGAAGCCCGCTCCTGGCTGATGCACGACCTGGTGCGGCCGCTGGTGCTGTGCCTGCCCTTGCATTGGTCGAGCCGGCTGGCCACCGAGGCGCCGGATCTGTGGCACGTCCGCGCCTATTCGGCCCGCATGCAATCCGTGGTGCCGGTCGACCCCGTGCCGGCGCAGCCCGTATCGTCGGCGCCCGCCGACGGTGAGGCGATCCATTGGGCACAGTGGTCTGCCCACGTCGCGACGATGGCCGAGGAGGTGCTTCGATTCCGTCGATTGCGCGAGGCGCTGGGAGACAGCCCGCAGCTGCTGAGGGATCTGTCGATCTCGCTGGAAAGGCTGGGGGATGCGCAGTTTGAGGTGGGGCAAGGCGGACAGGCGCTGGAGGCGTACCGGGAGAGCCTGGGCCTGAGGCAGCAGTTGCGAGAGGTGCTGGGAGACAGCCCTCAGGTGCTGAGGGATCTGTCAGTCTCGCTCAACAAACTGGGAGATGCGCAGCGCGAGGCGGGGCAAGATGCACAGGCGCTGGAAGCGTACCGGGAGAGCCTGGGGCTGAGGCGGCAGTTGCGCGAGGCGCTGGGAGACAGCCCGCAGGTGCTGAGGGATCTGTCGTTCTCGCTCATCAGACTGGGAGATGTGCAGCGCGAGGCGGGGCAAGGTGCACAGGCGCTGGAAGCGTACCGGGAGAGCTTGGAGCTGAAGCGGCAGTTGCGCGAGGCGCTGGGAGACAGCCCGCAGATGCTGAGGGATCTGTCGGTATCGCTCAACAAGCTTGGTGATGCGCAGCTTGAGGCGGGGCAAGGTGCACAGGCGCTGGAGGCGTACCGGGAGAGCCTGGGGCTGAGGCGGCAGTTGCGCGAGGCGCTGGGAGACAGCCCGCAGGTGCTGAGGGATCTATCGATTTCGCTGGACAGGCTGGGAGATGCGCAGCGCGAGGCGGGGCAAGGTACACAGGCGCTGGAGGCGTACCGGGAGAGCCTGGGGCTGAGTCGGCAGTTGCGCGAGGCGCTGGGAGACAGTCCGCAGGTGCTGAGGGATCTGTCGATCTCGCTGGACAGGCTGGGCGATGCGCAGCGCGAGGCGGGGCAAGGTGCACAGGCGCTGGAGGCGTACCGGGAGAGCCTGGGGCTGAGGCGGCAGTTGCGCGAGGCGCTGGGAGACAGCCCGCAGGTGCTGCGGGATCTGTCGATCTCGCTGGACAGTCTGGGAGATGCGCAGCTTGAGGCGGGGCAAGGCGGACAGGCGCTGGAGGCGTACCGGGAGAGCCTGGGGCTGAGGCGGCAGTTGCGAGAGGCGCTGGGAGACAGCCCGCAGGTGCTGAGGGATCTGTCGATCTCGCTGGACAGGCTGGGCGATGCGCAGCTTGAGGCGGGGCAAGGTGCACAGGCGCTGGAGGCGTACCGGGAGAGCCTGGGGTTGAGGCGGCAGTTGCGCGAGGCGCTGGGAGACAGCCCGCAGGTGCTGAGGGATCTATCGATCTCGCTGGACAGGCTGGGCGATGCGCAGCGCGAGGCGGTGCAAGGTGCGCAGGCGCTGGAGGCGTACCGGGAGAGCCTGGGGCTGAGGCGGCAGTTGCGCGAGGCGCTGGGAGACAGCCCGCAGGTGCTGGATGACCTGGCCGTCTCGCTGGAGCGTCTGGCTGGGGTCGAACCCGATCGGCAGCAGCGCGTTGTCTGGCAGGACGAAGCATTGGCGTGGCGGCAGCGGCTGGTCGATGGGTGTCCGGACCCCCTGGCCCAGTCGCGGTACCGCCAGCGGCTGGAGCTGGCGAGGCGACTTTTCGAATCCGACCGGCCGCTGGGCGACAATCCGGGGTCGGTTTGAAGAATCCAGCGTACCCATGAAATACATCAGCACCCGAGGCGACCAGACCCCCCGCCGTTTCTGCGAGATCCTGCTGGAGGGCCTGGCGCCCGATGGCGGCCTGTACCTGCCGGTCAGCTACCCCGTGATCGACGCGGCGAAACTGGCGCGCTGGCGCGGCCTGTCGTATGCCGAACTGGCCTTCGAGATCCTGTCGCTCTACATCGACGACATCCCGCCGCTGGACCTGAAGGCGCTGGTCGACAGGACCTACACGGCCGAGGTCTTCGGCACCGCCGCCATCACGCCGCTCACCGCGCTGGAGCCGGGCCTGTGCCTGGAGGGCCTGTCCAACGGCCCGACGCTCGCCTTCAAGGACATGGCGATGCAGCTGCTGGGCAACCTGTTCGAGTACGAGCTGGGCCGCCGCGGCGAGCAGCTCAACATCCTGGGCGCCACCTCGGGCGACACCGGCAGCGCGGCCGAGTACGCGATGCGTGGCAAGAAGGGCGTGCGCGTCTTCATGCTGAGCCCGCACGGCCGCATGAGCCCCTTCCAGCAGGCGCAGATGTTCAGCCTGCAGGACGAGAACATCCACAACCTGGCGGTCGAGGGCGTGTTCGACGACGCGCAGGACATCGTCAAGGCGGTCTCCAACGACCTCGAGTTCAAGCGCGCCTACCGCATCGGCACCGTCAACTCGATCAACTGGGCGCGCCTGCTGGCCCAGGTCGTCTACTACTTCGCCGGCTACTTCCAGGCCACGAAGAGCAATGACGAGCAGGTCAGCTTCACCGTGCCGTCGGGCAACTTCGGCAATGTCTGCGCCGGCCATGTCGCGCGGCAGATGGGCCTGCCGGTCAAGCACCTGGTCGTCGCCACCAACGAGAACAACGTGCTGGAGGAGTTCTTCCGCACCGGCACCTACCGCGTGCGCGCCAGCAGCGAGACCTACGAGACCTCGAGCCCGTCGATGGACATCTCGAAGGCCTCGAACTTCGAGCGCTTCATCTGCGATCTGGTCGGCCGCGACGGCGCGCGCACCAAGGCGCTGTTCCATGACGCGATCGCCGGCGAGGGCGCCTTCACGCTGACCGCCGAGGAATTCGCCCGCGTGGCCGGCTACGGCTTCCAGGCCGGCCGCTCGACCCATGCCGACCGCCTGGCGACGATCCGCGCCACCTTCGAAGGCCAGGGCGTGCTGATCGACACCCACACCGCCGACGGCGTGAAGGTCGCGCGCGAGCTGCGCGAGGACGGCGTGCCGATGATCGTGCTGGAGACCGCGCTGCCGGCCAAGTTCGAAGGCACGATCGCCGAGGCGCTGGGCTCGGAGGTCAAGGCGCCGCGTCCGGCCGCGCTGGCCGATCTGGAATCGCGCCCGAAGCGCTTCCAGGTGGTGCCGGCCGACACGCAGGTCGTCAAGCAGTACATTCGCGACCACGTGCCGCTCTGAGCGGCAAGGCCCGGCCCGCGATGCAGGTCATCGGACTGTGCGGGAGTTCGAACTCCGGCAAGACCACGCTGGCCGAGAAGCTCATCCGTGCGCTGAAGGCGCGCGGCTGCCGCGTCTCGGTCGTCAAGCATGCGCACAAGCGCTTCGACATCGACCGTCCCGGCAAGGACAGCTTCCGCCACCGCGAGGCCGGCGCCTTCGAGGTGCTGGTCGCCAATGGCCACCGGCTGGCGCTGATGCGCGAGTTCGAGACCGAGGCCGAGCTCTCGGTGCACCAGATGCTGGCCGAGCTGAGCGACCTCTCGGCGCTCGGCCTGGAGCACTGGGTGCTGGTCGAGGGCTTCAAGCACGCCGACCTGCCCAAGATCGAGGTCTGGCGCGCCGCGCATGGCGCGCGGCCGCTGTATCCGGACGACCCGTTCGTCGTCGCGCTGGCGGTGCCTGCCGCCGACGCGCTGCCCCATGCCTGCGGCCTGCCGCGCTTCGACCTCGACGAGGCCGAGGCCGGGGCGCTGGCCGATTTCCTTCGCAGCGATCCTTCCCGCTATGAGTACCACGCCCCCGTCCCCGACTTCGGTTCCCGCTGAGGCGCCGCGCCGCGCCGCGCTGCGCAGCCTCGACGAGGCGCTCTCGGCCCTGCTGGCGGACCTGGCGCCGGTCTGCGCCGCTGAGCCCGAGGTCCTGCCGACCGCCGAGGCGCTCGGCCGCGTGCTGGCCGCCGATGTCGTCTCGCTGCTGGACGTGCCGCCCGCCGACAACACCTCGATGGACGGCTACGCGATGCGCGCGGCCGACGTGCCGGCCGAGGGCACGGTGCTGCCGGTGTCGCAGCGCATCCCGGCCGGTCATGTGGGCGAGGCGCTGCAGCCGGGCACGCTGGCGCGCATCTTCACCGGCGCGCAGGTGCCGGCCGGCGCCGATGCGGTGGTGATGCAGGAGGTCTGCGAGGCACTGCCCGACGGCTCGGTGCGCGTGAACCAGGTGCCGACGCCGGGCCAGTGGGTGCGCCGCCGTGCCGAGGATGTCGCGCGCGGCGCGGTGGTGCTGGCCGCCGGCACCCGGCTGACGCCGGCGGCGCTGGGCCTGGCCGCCTCGGTGGGCGCCGCCACGCTGGCGGTCGCGCGCCGGCCCCGCGTGGCCGTCTTCTCGACCGGCGACGAGCTGGTGATGCCGGGCGAGGTCGCCCCTGAGGCGATGCGCCCGGGCGCGATCTACAACTCCAACCGCTACACGCTGCGCGGCCTGCTGCAGGCGCTGGGCTGCGAGGTCGACGACCTCGGCATCGTGCCCGACCGCCGCGAGGCCACCCGCGCGGCGCTGCGCGAGGCGGCGGCCGGCCATGACCTGATCGTCACCTCCGGCGGCGTCTCCGCCGGCGAGGAGGATCACCTCAAGCCCGCGGTCGAGGCCGAGGGCCGCCTGTCGCTGTGGCAGGTGGCGATGAAGCCGGGCAAGCCGCTGGCCTTCGGCGCGGTGCGCCGCCCCGAAGGCGCCGGCGAGGCCGCCTTCATCGGCCTGCCGGGCAATCCGGTGTCGGTCTTCGTGACCTTCCTGCTGACGGTGCGCCCGCTGCTGCTGGCGCTGCAGGGCGTGCCCGCGGCCCAGGCCACGCGCCTGCCGGCGCTGCCGCTGCCCGCCGGCTTCGACTGGCCCCGGCCCGACCGCCGGCGCGAGTTCGTGCGTGCCCGCGTGGGCGACGACGGCCGCGTGCTGCTGTTCCCGAACCAGAGCTCGGGCGTGCTGACCTCGGCGGTCTGGGCCGAGGGCCTGGTCGACATCGCCGCCGGCCAGGCGATCACGGCGGGCGAGACGGTGCGCTTCATCCCGCTGGCCGCGCTGAACTGAGCCGGACCGACCGATCCCGGAGACAAGAACGATGACGATCCAGATCCGCTATTTCGCCTCGCTGCGCGAGGCCCTGGGCGCCGGCGAGACGCTGGCACTCGAGCCGGGCGCGCCGGCGCTGACGGTCGGTGCGCTGCGCGAGCAGCTGATCGCGCGTGGCGGCGCGCATGCCGAGGTGCTGGCGCGCGGCCGCGCCCTGCGCGCCGCGCTGAACCAGACCATGTGCGCCGAGACCGCCGAGATCGCCGACGGCGCCGAGGTGGCCTTCTTCCCGCCGGTCACCGGAGGCTGAGGCGATGAGCTCGACGACGCCCGCGCGCCCGCGCGTCTCCATCCAGACCGAGGACTTCGACCTCTCCGCCGAGGTCGCCGCGCTGCGGGCCGGCGACGGCGCGGTCGGCGCGGTCACCACCTTCATCGGCACGGTGCGCGACCGCCACGCCGGCCAGCCCGACCCGGACAGCGCCTCGATCAGCGCGATGGAGCTCGAGCACTATCCCGGCATGACCGAGCGCGCCATCGAGGCGATGATCGACGAGGCGCTGCGCCGCTTCGACATCCGCGCCGCGCGGGTGGTGCACCGCGTCGGCCCGCTGGCCATCGGCGACCAGATCGTGCTGGTGGCGGTCAGCTCGATGCACCGCGGCGAGTCCTTCCAGGCCTGCGAGTTCCTGATGGACTGGCTCAAGTCCGAGGCGCCGTTCTGGAAGAAGGAGACGACGCCCGAGGGCGCGCGCTGGGTCGACGCGCGGGTCAGCGACGAGCGGGCGCTGGCGCGCTGGGGCATCGCCAGCACGAACGCATCGGTGCCCGCGCCGTGAGCCTGGCCGCGGTCGCGCTCCAGGCCGGCGCGGTCGCGCTCGGTGCTGCGCTGGGCGCGATCCTGCGCTGGCAGGCCTCGCTGCGGCTCGGCTTCGTCGTCGCCGGCTTTCCGCTGGGCACGCTCCTGGTCAATGTGGTCGGTGGCTTCCTGATCGGCCTGGCCCTGGTCTGGTTTCGTCTTCATCCAGAAGCTACTAACAGCCGGCTGTTGATCGTCACCGGCTTCCTGGGCGGCCTGACCACCTTCTCGTCCTTCTCGGGCGAGTCCCTGCTGCTGTTGCAGGCGGGGCAGGTGCCGCTGGCGCTGGCGCACAGCGCGGCGCACCTGCTGGGCGCGCTGGCGGCGGTGGCGCTGGGCTGGTGGCTGGGGCAGGCGGTGCTGGGCGGACCTGTCGCCTAGGAGTCAAGCCGGCCGATGGTCGACCCGCAGACTTCAGGCCTTGTCTACCCCCGGAGCCTTGCCCATGCGCGCCCTGATCTGCGATGCCTACGGTCCGATCGATCAACTGCAGGTGCGTGACGTGCCTGTGCCCGAGCCGGGCCCCGGCGAGGTGCGCATCCGGGTCGAGGCGGCGGCGGTGAACTTTCCCGATGCGCTGATCGTGCAGGGCCTGTATCAGGTCAAGCCGGCGCTGCCGTTCTCGCCGGGGGCGGAGCTGGCCGGCGTGGTGGAGGCGGTGGGCGAGGGCGTGCGCCATGTTCAGCCCGGTCAGCGGGTCATCGGCTTCTGCGGCCACGGGGCCTTCGCCGAGCAGGCGGTGGTGTCGGCCCTGCAGCTCATGCCCCTGCCCGACGGCATGGACATGGACACCGGCGCCGCACTGGTGCTGACCTACGGCACCTCGCTGCATGCGCTCAAGGACGTGGGCCGGCTGCAGGCGGGCGAGACGCTGCTGGTGCTGGGGGCTGCGGGTGGCGTGGGGCTGGCCGCCATCGAGATCGCCAGGCAGATCGGCGCCAAGGTCATCGCCGCTGCATCGAGCCAGGACAAGCTCGACCTGTGCCGCACCGTCGGCGCGGACGAATGCATCAACTACTTCACCGAGAACCTTCGCCAGCGCCTGGACGCGCTGACGGACGGGCAGGGCGTGCAGATGGTGTACGACCCGGTCGGCGGCGACTGCACGGAGCATGCCCTGCGCGCGACGGCGTGGCGCGGGCGCTATCTGGTCGTCGGCTTCGCTGCGGGCACGATCCCGAAGGTGCCGCTCAACCTGGCGCTGCTCAAGGAGCGGGCGATCCTGGGCGTGTTCTGGGGCGAGGCGGTGCGGCGCGATCCGGCCGCCCATCTGGCGAACATGCAGCAGCTGGCCACCTGGTTTGCCGAGGGGCGCATCCGGCCGGTGATCAGCGAGCGGGTCGGGCTGGAAGGTGCCCGCGATGCGATCGCGCGCATGGCCGCGCGCCAGGTGCTCGGCAAGGTGGTGGTCCGGCCGCAGCAATGAGCCCGGCGATAATCCGCCGGATGAATGCTTCCTCCGCCCACACCTTCGCCCCCGAGATCGAGGTCCGCATCCTCGACGAGCGTCTGCACGCCTGGGGCCTGCCGCGCTACCAGACCGATCTGGCCGCCGGCATCGACCTGATCGCCTGTCTGGATGCGCCGCTGCGCATCGAGCCGCAGGCCGCCGCTCAGCTGGTGCCGACCGGCCTGGCGATGCACATGGACTCCGATGCCTTCTTCGCGATGATCGTGGCGCGCTCGGGCCTGGGCCACAAGAAGGGCCTGGTGCTGGGCAACGGCACCGGCATCATCGACGCCGACTACATGGCCCAGATCTATGTGAGCGTCTGGAACCGCAATCCGGCCGGCGAGGCCATCGTGATCGAGCCGGGCGACCGCATCGCGCAGCTGCTGTTCGTGCCGGTGGTGCGCCCGCGCCTGAAGGTGGTGGCCGAGTTCAGCGGCGACAGCGCCCGCGGCCAGGGCGGCTTCGGCTCGACCGGCGTGGCCGCCAAGGGCTGAGCACGACCTCAGTGCAGCGTGGCGCCGGGCGGGGCCAGATCGGTCAGGCTGACCGCGCTCTCGCCGCCGACGCCGCCGTTCTCGATCTCCTCGGCGCTGGCCTCGCGCACCGCGTGCACCTTGATCTGCAGCACCAGCGCGATGCCGGCCAGCGGATGGTTGCCGTCGAGCACCACATGGGTGTCGTAGACCTCGGTGACCGAATAGATCACGTCGGCGGGCAGGTCCGGCGTGGTGCTGCCGGGCGGCGGTCCCTCGAAGCGCATGCCGACCTCGACATGCTCCGGGAAGATCGCGCGTTCCTCGAAGAACACCAGCTGCGCGTCATAGTCGCCGAAGGCGTGTTCGGGCTCGAGATGCAGCGTCATCTCGTGGCCTTCGCCCTGGCCGGCCAGGGCTTCCTCGACCTTCGGGAAAAGGTCGTCGCCGCCGACGAGGAATTCGAGCGGTTCGGCCAGGTCGTCGATGAGCTGGCCATGGGCATCTTCGAGTCGCCAGCTCAGGCTGACGACGCAGGGGGCTTGGATCTGCATGGGCGCAATCATCGCATGCCGATCCGCTCAAGGCGTGCGTTCGTCACGCACCGGCACAATGCGCGGATGAACACGAATCCTGTTTCCGCCTCCCGCCATCCCGATCCCGCGGTCGCCCCGATCGACCAGCCCGTCGCGCTGCTCGGCGGCCTGAGCGCGGCCGACTTCATGCGCAGTCACTGGCAGCGTCAGCCGCTGCTGGTGCGTCAGGCGCTGCCGGGCGTGCAGCCGCCGATCAGCCGCGCCGAGCTGTTCCGTCTGGCCGAGAGCGACGAGGTCGAGTCGCGTCTGGTGGTGCGCCATGGCCAGGGCGACGATGCCGACTGGACGCTGGTGCGCGGTCCGCTGGGCCGGCGCAGCCTGCCGCCGCTGAAGCAGCGCGACTGGACGGTGCTGGTGCAGGGGCTGGATCTGCATGTGCCGGCAGCGCAGGAAATGCTGACGCGCTTCCGCTTCGTGCCTCAGGCGCGCCTGGACGACCTGATGATCTCCTGGGCGGCCGAGGGTGGCGGCGTCGGCCCGCATTTCGACTCCTACGACGTCTTCCTGATCCAGGTGGCCGGGCGGCGGCGCTGGCGCATCGGCCGCATGCCGGACGCGACGCTGCGCGAGGGCCTGCCGGTCAAGATCATCGAGAACTTCGCGCCCGAGCAGGAATGGGTGCTCGAGCCCGGCGACATGCTCTATCTGCCCCCGGGCTGGGCGCATGACGGCGATGCGGTCGGCGGCGAGTGCATGACCTGCTCGGTGGGCTTCCGCTCGCCGCACCGCAGCGAGCTGGCGCGCGAGACGCTGCTGCGGGTGGCCGACGCGATCGAGGATGAAGCGGATGCCGGCACCCGCCCGGTCGTCTACCTGGATCCGCAGCAGCCCGCCACCACCACGCCGGGACGCATCCCGACGGACCTGCTGCAGTTCACCGAGACGGCGCTGCGCCGGGTTCTCGACGAGCCGGGCGCACTGGCGCGCGCGCTGGGCGAATACCTGAGCGAGCCGAAGGCGAACGTCAGCTTCGAGATCGCGCAGGATCCGCTGCCCGAAGACGGCGGCGTGCGGCTCGACGCGCGCAGCATCATGCTCTACGACGACGCGCACGTCTTCATGAACGGCGACTCCTGGCACGCGGCCGACGAGGACGCCGAGGTGCTGCGCCGGCTGGCCGACGCCCGCCATCTCGATGCCGCCGCGGTCGCCGCCGCCAGCCCGGAGCTGCGCGCACTGCTCGAGCAGTGGTGCGACGATGGCTGGATTCATCCGCTGGAATGACTCGGAGATGGCGGGCGTGCGCTCCCCGATCGTGGCGTTCGTGGCGTAATTGAAACAGGCCGGGTGGCTGTCAACGGCTTTTTCGCCCCAGGCGTTACGATAACGGTGCTGTGCTGCAACATGATGGTGCCCCCGGCATGAGTTCCGGCGGGCCCCGCGTCAGCAAAGCACGAGGTTTGATGTTGTATAATGGAAGGCTGGTTGCAGAAATGCTCGAGCTTTCTGTTTCCTAGATGGCGCGTGAAGACCGCGGCAGGTTTGCCGCAAGTCCGACGAGCCGAAATTACCGGTAATTTTCTGTCTCTCTGACTGAGGTAAAAAGCATGAACAAGTCGCTCCTGATGGCCGCCCTGATCGCTGCCGCTGCCCTGGCCGCCTGCGGCAAGAAGGAAGAAGCCCCGGCCGCTCCGGCCGTTGACGCTGCTGCTTCGGCTGCCGCTCCGGTCGTCGAGGCCGCTTCGGCCGCCGCTGACGCCGCTGCTTCGGCTGCCACCGACGCTGCTTCGGCTGCTGCTGCTGCCGTTGTTGACGCCGCTTCGGCCGCTGTCGACGCTGCTGCCTCGAAGTAATTCCTGATGCCGCACCGCACGGTGCGGCTCCGGAAAAAAAGAACCGCCCCTTGGGGCGGTTTTTTCATGGGCCCATGAATCCATGGGCAAAAGGAAAAGGGCCGAAGCCCCGGGGTCAGCGCAGTTCGCCGACCAGCAGCTGCGCGATGCTGCGAGCACCTTCATCGGCCACCGGGCGGCTCTGTTCGTCGAGCACCGCCACCTGGGTGCGCTCGCCGCTGCCGCTCAGGCGCAGACGGTAGCGGGTGCCGCTGAGGTCGTCCTTGCGGGCGCCGAACATGCGCGACAGCAGGCTGGGCTCTTCCTTGCCGGCGAGCTTCGGATCGACATAGCGCAGGGTGTAGAGGCCTGCGCCACGATCGCGCTCTTCGACGGTGAAGCTGCTGCGATCCAGCGCCAAGCCGACGCGGCGCCAGCTGCGCTCCAGGCTGTCGTCGATCTCCAGTGCGGCACCGGGCTGACCTTCGAGCAGGCGGGCGCGCTGCGCCGCAGCCGGTGTGGCGGTGACGGTCTTCAGCGCGCTGTCGACGGCCTGGGCCGAGGGCTTCGCATTCTCGTCAGCCGTGCCCAGACGCACCATGAGCCGTGCCAGCATTTCCGCCTCGAGGCCGGCATCGCTGGGCCGGGCGACCCAGCGCAGCGTCTCGGTGCGCTCCTTCGGGCCGGTGGCGATCTCCTCCAGGCCGCGGTGGCTGATGTAGATCTCGGTGAATTCGCCGTTGCGCTCGACCCGGGTGCGGTAGCGGTCGCGTTCGCCGGTGTCGCGCAGGCGGTCGAGCACCTTGCCGACGGTGCGGCTGACCAGATCGTCAGGCAGCTTGGCGCGGTTCTCGGCCCAGTCGGTCTCCATGACGCCGGCCTGCGGCAGATCGCTGGCCAGCGCGAAGCCGCTGTCCTGCCAGAACTGGCGCAGCACCGGCCAGAGCTGCTCGGGCGTCTGGCGGGTGACCAGCCAGCGCTGCTGGCCGGAGCGCTCGATGCGCAGGTCGCCGCTGGACTGCGGCGCGATCGCAGTGGCCGACGACGCGCCGGCCTGCGGCTTGCCGCTGGCTTCGGCCGCTGCGGACTGCAGCGCGGTGGCGCTGACGCTGCCGCCCACCGGCGGCTGATAGCGCGGATCGCCGGAGAGCTGGGTCAGGTCGGGAGGCACCTGCAGCGTCGGCGCCGGCGTGGCGGCGGCTGCGCGGTAGTCGACGCGGCTCGACAGGAAGGAGTCGGTCGTCGTGGTGCAACCGGCCAGCGCGAGCGTGAACGCCGCGGTGCCGAGGGCGACCGGACGCAGGAACAGCGGGGACATCGTCATCCTCGGGAAAACAGGGCGGAGGCTCAGAGCAGGCCGGCTTCGCGCATTGCGGCTTCCAGGCCGGGCATCAGCGCGTCGGTCATCGGCACCATCGGCAGGCGCAGCGTGCCGCCGCACAGGCCCAGGCGCTGCATCGCCCACTTGACCGGCACCGGGTTCGGCTCGGCGAAGAGCAGCTTGTTCAGCGTGGCCAGGCGGAAGTGGATGTCGCGCGCGGTCTTCACGTCGCCCTCGACGGCGGCATGGCAGAGCTGCGCCATCAGGCGCGGCGCGATGTTGGCGGTGACGCTCACATTGCCTCGGCCGCCCAGCAGCATCAGCGCGATCGCGGTGCCGTCATCGCCCGAGTAGACGCCGAAGCCCTGCGGGGCGTGCTTGATCAGCCAGGCGGCGCGCTCGATGTTGCCGGTCGCCTCCTTGATGCCGATGACGCCGGGCAGCTGCGCGGCGCGCAGCGAGGTCTCGGGCAGCATGTCCGCCACCGTGCGGCCGGGCACGTTGTACAGCATCATCGGGATGTCCACCGCCTCGGCGATGGCCTTGAAGTGCTGGTACATGCCTTCCTGCGAGGGCTTGTTGTAGTAGGGCACGACGCTGAGCGTGCAGTCGGCACCGACCGCCTTGGCGAACTTCGCCAGCTCGATGGCCTCGCGGGTGGAGTTGCCGCCGGCGCCGGCCATCACCGGCACGCGGCCGGCGGTCTGCTCGACCGCGACGCGGATGATCTCGCAGTGCTCCTCGACCGACACCGTCGGCGATTCGCCGGTCGTGCCGACGACGCCGATGCACGCCGTGCCTTCGGCGACGTGCCAGTCGATCAGCCGGCGCAGGCTGGGGTAGTCGACGCTGCCGTCCTCGTGCATCGGGGTGACGAGGGCGACGATGCTGCCTGTGATCGGATTCATGTGCTGAGGTCCTTGTGATCCGTGAATTCTAAACTGGCGGGAAGAGGGGGAAATTCCGCTGGCTTGCGCAGGGCAGCGATGCGCTGGACCCGTCGCGGCGGATCCGGCAGCACGCCGTCCTCGTAGGCGACCACCGTCAGGTCGTGGCGCCGCGCCAGCTCGAGCAGCTCGCCCGGGTGCAGCAGGAAGTCGGGCCGGCTCGGCCGGCCGAAGCGGGCGTGGCCCTGGGCAAAGGTCTCGTGCAGCAGCACGCCGCCGGGCGCCAGCAGCGCGACCGCCTCGTCCAGGCGCGGCCGCCACAGATAGTTGGTGATGACGACCGCGTCGAAATGCTGGCCGGCCAGTGGCCAGGGCGTGCCTTCGGGCGGCTCCAGATCGACCTCGAGCGGGGTGATGCCGGGCAGGCCCGCACCGGCCAGCGTGGCCAGCGCGGCGCGGTCCCTGTCGACCGCGGTGACCTGCGCGCCCTGCGCGGCCAGCCAGCGTGCGTGGCGGCCGGCGCCGCAGGCCAGGTCGAGCACCCGCGCGCCGTCGGCCAGACCGGCGATCAGCGGCGCGTGGCGGGTGATCCAGGACGAGGGCGCGCCGCTGCCATGCGCTGGCGGGGTCTGCATGGACCGTGCGGGCGGGAAGGGTGCGGACGAATTCAGAAGCAGCTCCAGAGACGGTTGCCGAGCTCGACGATCATCGACGGGCGAAGATAGCTCATGAACACCAGCGCCAGCACGCCGGCGGCGAGCAGGCGCAGGGCCCAGCGCTGCGGCGCGCGCATGTCAGGCCGGCTGCGCGGCCGTGCGCGCGATCGGGCCCTCGCGCACCGGCAGGTTGGCCAGCGCGGCCAGCAGGCCCAGCGCGATCGAGATCCACCAGACGATGTCGTAGCTGCCGGTGGCGTCGTAGAGCCGTCCGCCCAGCCACACGCCGAGGAAGGAGCCGATCTGGTGGCTCAGGAACACGAAGCCGCCCAGCATCGACAGGTACTGCACGCCGAAGATCTGCGCGATGACCGCATTGGTCGGCGGCACCGTCGACAGCCACAGCACGCCCATCACCGCCGAGAACAGGTAGACGCTGGCGGGGGTCAGCGGCGCGGCCAGGAAGAGCGTGATGGTCACCGAGCGCAGCAGGTAGATCGCCGACAGGATGTGGCGCTTGGCCAGGCGCTGGCCCAGCGCGCCCGCGGCATAGGTGCCGAAGACATTGAACAGGCCGATCAGCGCCAGCGCGGTGGTGGCCACCTCAGGGGCCAGGCCGTGGTCCTTCAGGTAGCTGGGCATGTGCACGCCGATGAAGACCACCTGGAAGCCGCAGACGAAGTAGCCGGCCATCAGCCACTGGAAGCTGCGGTAGCCGAAGGCCTCGCGCAGTGCCGCGCCGATGCTCTGCTGCGCGCGCGCCGCGCCGCCCGCGGCGACCGGCTCGCGCAGGCCGCGCGCCAGCGGCACGATCACCAGCGCCGCACCGCCCAGCAGCATCAGCGCCTGCTGCCAGCCGAAGGTGGCGATCAGCCACTGCTCGACCGGCACCATCAGGAACTGGCCGAAGGAGCCGGCGGCGGCCGCCACGCCCATCGCCCAGGAGCGCCGCGCCGGGTCGATCTGGCGGCCGATGATGCCGTAGACCACCGCGTAGGTCGTGCCCGACTGCGCCACGCCGATCAGCAGACCGGCGCTGGCGGTGAAGGCCGCGCCGGTGGGCGACAGCGCCATCAGCACCAGCCCGAGCGCATAGAGCAGCGCGCCGCCCGCCAGCACCCGGAAGGCGCCCAGGCGGTCGGCCAGCATGCCCGCCACCGGCCCGGCCAGGCCCCAGGCCAGGTTCTGCACCGCCATCGCGAAGGCGAAGGTCTCGCGGGTCCAGCCTCGCTCCTGGGTGATCGGGCCCAGCCACAGGCCGAAGCCGTGGCGGATGCCCATCGACAGCGTCACCACCAGCGCCCCGCACAGCAGGACCTGGTGCATCGACAGCCGGGCGGGCGGGCCGGACGGGGCGGGCGGCGAGGCGGAGGCTGGGGTGCTCATGGCCGGACACTGTAGCGAAATTCACGAACCCCGGCCGTCGCCGCCACGACGGGCGCGGCGGCCGACCTGCCTACAATCGCCCGCCATGGCCACCAAGACCACGAATTCCGCGAACTCCGCCGCCTCCACCGCCCCGTCCGCCTATGGCGAGGCCTCGATCCGGGTGCTCAAGGGCCTGGAGCCCGTCAAGCAGCGCCCGGGCATGTACACCCGCACCGACAACCCGCTGCACATCGTGCAGGAGGTGCTCGACAACGCCGCCGACGAGGCTCTGGCCGGTCACGGCCGGCGCATCGGCGTGACGCTGCATGCCGACGGCTCGATCTCGGTCGAGGACGACGGCCGCGGCATTCCCTTCGGCCTGCACCCGGAAGAGGGCGTGCCGGTGGTCGAGATCGTCTTCACCCGGCTGCATGCCGGGGGCAAGTTCGACAAGGGCTCGGGCGGCGCCTACAGCTTCTCCGGCGGCCTGCACGGCGTGGGCGTGTCGGTGACGAATGCGCTGGCGACCCGGCTGCAGGTGACGGTCTGGCGCGAGCGCCAGGTCGCCACGCTGGCCTTCTCCGGCGGCGACGTGATCGAGCCGCTGGTGGTGCGTCCGGCCGGATCGCCCGCGTCGGGCGACCGCAGGCAGGGCACCACGGTGCGCGTCTGGCCCGACCCGAAGTATTTCGAGAGCCCGGAGCTGCCGCGCGGCGAGCTGGTGCACCTGCTGCGCAGCAAGGCGGTGCTGATGCCCGGCGTCACCGTCACGCTGCACCATGAGAAGACCGGCGAGACCCAGACCTGGTGCTATCAGGCGGGCCTGCGCGACTACCTCGCGCAGAACCTCGGCACCGAGGCGCTGATCCCGCTGTTCGAGGGCGCGCGCCACGCCGCCGCAGGCGACAGCGACAGCTTCGCCGAGGGCGAGGGCGCATCCTGGTGCGTGGCCTTCCTGGAGGAGGGCGCGGGCCTGCGCGAGAGCTATGTCAACCTGATCCCGACGGTGGCCGGCGGCACGCACGAGGCCGGCCTGAAGGACGGCCTGTTCCAGGCGGTCAAGGGCTTCATCGAGCTGCACGCGCTGTGCCCGAAGGGCGTCAAGCTGATGCCCGACGACGTCTTCGGGCGCGCCAGCTTCGTGCTGTCGGCCAAGGTGCTCGACCCGCAGTTCCAGGGCCAGACCAAGGAGCGGCTGAACAGCCGCGATGCGCTGAAACTGGTGTCGGCCTTCGTGCGCCCGGCGCTGGAGCTGTGGCTGAACCAGCATGTCGAGCACGGCCGCAAGCTCGCCGAGCTGGTGATCCGTCAGGCGCAGGCGCGCCAGCGTGCCGGCCAGAAGGTCGAGAAGAAGAAGGGCTCGGGCGTGGCGGTGCTGCCGGGCAAGCTCACCGACTGCGAGAGCCGCGACATCGGCCTGAACGAGGTCTTCCTGGTCGAGGGCGATTCGGCCGGCGGCAGCGCCAAGATGGGCCGCGACAAGGAGACGCAGGCCATCCTGCCGCTGCGCGGCAAGGTGCTCAACGCCTGGGAGGTCGAGCGCGACCGGCTCTTCGCCAACAACGAGATCCACGACATCGCGGTGGCGGTCGGCGTCGATCCGCACGGCCCCGGCGACCAGCCGGACCTGTCGGGCCTGCGCTACGGCAAGATCTGCATCCTGTCGGACGCCGATGTCGACGGCTCGCACATCCAGGTGCTGCTGCTGACGCTGTTCTTCCGCCATTTCCCGAAGCTGATCGAGGCCGGCCATGTCTTCGTCGCGCGCCCGCCGCTCTACCGGGTGGATGCGCCGGCGCGTGGCAGGAAGCCCGCGGCCAAGCTCTACGCGTTGGATGAGGGCGAGCTGCAGGCCATTCTCGACAAGCTGCGCAAGGAAGGCGCGCGCGAGGGCGCCTGGTCGGTCAGCCGCTTCAAGGGCCTGGGCGAGATGAACGCCGAGCAGCTCTGGGAGACCACGCTCAACCCCGACACCCGCCGGCTGCTGCGCGTCGAGCTCGGACCGGTCGACCTGGCCGACACCACCCGCTCCTTCGGCCGGCTGATGGGCAAGGGCGAGGCGGCGGCACGGCGCGAGCTGATGGAGCTGCACGGCGACGCGGTCGAGATCGACATCTGACATTCCTCCCTTCCGAGAGACAGAGAGCTTTGCCCATGAATGGCCCCCATGCCTCGCAGGCGCATCCCCATGCGCGGCTGCGCATTCTCATCGTCGACGACCACCCGATGATCCGCAGCGGCCTGGCCGCGATGGTCCGTGGCGAGGCCGATTTCGAGCTGGTCGGCGAGGCCGCGCATGGTGCCGACGCAGTCCGCATCGCGCCGGAGCTGATGCCCGACGTGGTGCTGATCGATCTGGTGATGCCGCAGATGGACGGCATCGAGGCGATCACGCGGCTGCGCCCGCTCTTGCCCTCCACCCGCTTCGTCATCCTGACCAGCCTGACCGAGCCGGGCGAGGTGCAGCGCGCGCTGCAGGCTGGCGCCAGCGGCTACCTGACCAAGACCGCCTCGGCGCAGGAGCTGGTCAATGTGATCCGCGCCGCGCACGGCGGGCGCCGTGTGCTCTCGCCCGAGGCCACCGAGGCGCTGATCGCCGCCTCGCAGTCCGGCCAGCCCGGCGCTGACCTGACCCAGCGCGAGCGCGAGCTGCTGGCGCTGATGGCGCGCGGCCTGACCAACCAGGACATCGCCGAGCAGCTGCGCATCGCGCTGCCGACCGTCAAGTTCCACATCACCAACATCCTGTCCAAGCTGGGCGTGGGCAATCGCACCGAGGCGGTGCTGCTGGCGCTCAAGCACCGGCTGGTGCCGCCGGCGGGTTGATGTCGGGCTGATCGGCGACGCGCGCCGCACGGGCGCCCCTGCGCAGGCTCATTCGCCGGGCCATGCTTTGGACGGGGGCGTCGGCGCCTGCCCTGTCTGAAAATTCCCCTCGCGGGCCGCATGTCCACTCCCCCCGCGGACGGCCCGCAGGGAACATAACTGGCAGGGAGGAACTTTTTTTCGATATTCAGGAAATCTGCCAGATTTCCCCCTTGTTCCCGGGGCGCGGCCTTTCAGGTCGGCGAGAGATCCGGAATCGATACTGCGGCGAGAGCTTTCCCTCTTCTTGCCGACGACCTCGAACCCCATGATCTCTCGCCCGCGACCCGCCCGACCCTTTTCCGCATCTTCGTTCTGCGCGCCTGTGCGGCCGCTGCTCAGCCGTCTGGCTTGTCTGGCCGGTCTGGCCGGCCTGATGCCGGGCTCCGCCATGCCCGTGGCTGCTGCGCCGGTGCTGGCCGGCTGCACGATGTTCCCGCCGCAGGCGATCTTCAATCAGCGCATCGACGACGTGATGCGCTTTCCCGCCCATGCCCGCAGCGCCGAGTGGATCGCCATGATCGGCGCGGGCCGGCCTCTGCATCCCGACTGGGGCCGCGAGACCGACCCGAACCGGGTCGGCAAATACTATGGCATGCCGTGGAACCTGGTCGACGGCAGCGAGCGCAGCACCCGCTGGCCGCTGGTCAGCCATGCGATCGTCGATCCGCGCGACGGCAACGGCGCCGGCGCGCCCGACCAGAGCGACTGCGCGGTCATCGAGCAGGGCCAGGTGTCGATCCGGGCCTGCGACAGCGTCATCGCGTCACGGCGGCGGTTTCCCTTTCCGCTCGACAGCCAGATCCGCGTCGAGGGCGGCAACTGCACTGATCCGGCGCGCTGCGGCGACCGCCATGTGCTGGTGCTGGAGAAGAGCGCCGGCGGCGCCTGCCGGCTCTGGGAGAGCTATTTCAGCTACCAGGACAGCGCCGGGCGCTGGAACGCCTATGCGACCGCCGCCTGGGATCTGGGCTCGCTGGCGATGCGTCCGGACGGCTGGACCTCGGGCGACGCCGCCGGTCTGCCGATCCTGCCGCTGCTGCTGCGTGCCGAGGAGGTCGAGTCCGGCGTGATCCGACATGCGCTGCGGGTGACCTTCCGCGATGCGGTGCTCGATCGCCGCCATGTCTGGCCGGCGCGCCATTCGGCCGGCACCACCCGGCCCGAGGGCATTCCCTTCGGTGCGCTGCTGCGCCTGCGTGCCGATTTCGAGATCCCGTCCTGGTGGAATGCGCAGGCGCGCACCATCGCGCGGGCGATGCAGAAGCACGGTCTGTATGTCGCCGACATCGGCACCGACTTCTTCGTCCAGGGCGATCCGGACGAGCGCTGGAGCCCGATGACGATGATGCTGCTGCGCCAGCTGAAGCTGAACCAGTTCGAGTTCGTCGACACCGGCGCCATCACCCGCCATCCGCGCTTCGATCCCGATTCCTACGCCGCGAGCTGGTGAGCCCGACCTTGGTCGGGTACCGGCCCGGTCCAGGGGCCGGTGCGGTGGCGGCCGCACCGGCCGATCATGCTCATGCCGGTGATTGTTTCCCCCCCGCAGATCGCCGGCCCACGACAAACACTCAGGGAGGATCTTTTTTCGTGCAGTCATGCAGTCGTGCAGGCCGCCGGGAAAGGCATCCGGAGTGCGGGGGATGTCGATGAGATCAGGCTGACGAACATGAAGAACTTCCTCGCTCCCGTGCTGCCGGTGCTGATGAGCGCACTGTCGCTGGGTCTGGCCGCCAGCGCGGTCCAGGCCCAGACTGCAGCGCCTTCGGCGCCGCAGGCCACCCAGAAGGCCGACGGCCGTCTGCGCGCTGCGCTGGGCCTGGGCGCCAGCCACTCGTCGGGCAACAGCCGCACGTCCAGCTTCTCGCTGGCGGGCCAGGGCGTGCGCCTGACCGCACAGGACCGACTCAGCCTGAGCGCCAGCGCGCTCTACGCCAGCAGCGCCGGCACCACCACCGCCGAGCAGCTGCGCGCCGGCGCCCGCTATGACTACAACCTGGGCCCGAGCACTTTCGCCTTCGGCCTGCTCGATCTGGAGCGCAACCGCCCGGCCAATCTGGCCGTCCGCGGCGTCGCCGGTGTCGGCGCGGGCCTGCACCTGCTGGCCACGCCCGAGCACAGCCTCGACGTCTTCGGCGGCGTGGCCTGGAATGCCGACCGCTACATCGATGCGGCCACCGTCGCCGGCGAGACCCGCAGCCGCTATGGCTACGCCTCGCTGCTGCTGGGCGAGGAGTCTCAGCATCGCCTGAGCGAGACCGCCAGCGTCTACCAGCGTCTGCTCGTCTACCCGAACCTGCGTGACCGCGGCGAGTTCCGTGCCCATTTCGGCTCCGGTCTGGCGGTGGCGCTCTCCAGCGCGATGAACCTGAATGTCGGTCTGGCCTATGCCTACAACTCCGACCCCGGCCTGGGTCGCAAGAAGGGCGACTCGCTGCTGACCACCGGCGTGTCGGTCAAGTTCGACTGAGACTGAAGCACCGTTCCTTCGGGACGGATCGAGGCGATTCCAGCAGGCGGGGGCCGGCGATGTTCGACGATCTTGGCGTGGTGTCGGTTCTGGCCCAGCTGCTGCTGATCCTGGTGCTGCTGGCGCTGTATTCGGGGCGGCGCCATCTGCGCAGCCGTCAGCAGCGCTACCGCGATCCTGCCGCGCCGCGACGCCGCCGTGCCGGCGGTGGTGCGCCAGCCTCTGCTGCGCGGCTCGAGGCTGCGGCCGAAGAGGTCGTGCAAGCCGCACGCCGCGCGCAGCGCATCTCCGGCCTGCGCAGCGACGACCTGCTGCCGCCCGGCTTCGCCGACACCTGCGCCGACTGGACGCCGCTGGCAGCGCAGCCGGTCGAGCGTGCACGCGGCCCCGCTGCGGACCCGGCCTCGGACCGCATCGACCTGGACGCACCGCTGCGCTGCACCGCGCTGGAGCGGCCCTTCGACGAGGCGGATCGCGCGCACGCACGGGTCCGGCCCGTGTTGTCCTGCACAATCGGGCGCCAGGTGCACATGCACGCCTGATGCCCGACGATGGACCAGACGACGATCGACTTCTCTTCCCTTCCTCCCGCCACCCCGGCCGATGACGCGCTGACGCTGGCGCACTATGCCGAGCGGGCCTATCTCGAATATGCGCTGAGCGTCGTCAAGGGCCGCGCGCTGCCGGATGTCGGCGACGGCCAGAAGCCGGTGCAGCGGCGCATCCTCTACGCGATGCACCGCATGGGGCTGGCGACGCAGCGCGCCAGCAACGGCGCCACCGGCGGCGCGCGGCCTGTCAAGAGCGCGCGGGTCGTGGGCGATGTGCTCGGCCGCTTCCACCCGCACGGCGACACCGCCGCCTATGACGCGCTGGTGCGCATGGCGCAGGACTTCAGCCTGCGCTATCCGCTCATCGACGGCCAGGGCAACTTCGGCAGCCGCGACGGCGACGGCGCGGCGGCGATGCGCTACACCGAGGCGCGCCTGGCGCCGATCGCGCGGCTGCTGCTCGACGAGATCGACGAGGGCACGGTCGACTTCGTGCCCAACTACGACGGCTCGACCGAGGAGCCGCGTCAGCTGCCCTCGCGCCTGCCCTTCGTGCTGCTCAACGGCGCCAGCGGCATCGCCGTCGGCCTGGCCACCGAGGTGCCCAGCCACAACCTGCGCGAGGTGGCCGCGGCGGCGGTCGCCCTGATCCGCGACGAGCGCTTGAGCGACGACGCGCTGCACGCGCTGGTGCCCGGCCCGGACTATCCCGGCGGCGGCCAGATCATCAGCAGCGAGACCGAGATCCGCGAGGCCTACCGCACCGGGCGCGGCTCGCTGAAGGTGCGCGCGCGCTGGAAGATCGAGGAACTCGCGCGCGGCCAGTGGCAGCTGGTGGTCACCGAGCTGCCGCCGGGCACCAGCAGCCAGAAGGTGCTCGAGGAGATCGAGGAGATCACCAACCCGAAGATCAAGGCCGGCAAGAAGGCGCTGACGCCCGAGCAGGTCCAGCTCAAGGGCGCGGTGCTGGCGCTGCTCGACGGCGTGCGCGACGAGTCCGGCAAGGAGGCGGCGGTGCGCCTGGTCTTCGAGCCGCGCAGCCGCACGATCGAGTCCCGCGAGCTGATCACCGCGCTGCTGGCGCACACCAGCCTGGAGAGCTCGGCGCCGATCAACATGACGATGATCGGGCTGGACGGTCGCCCGACGCCCAAGGGCCTGCGCCAGGTGCTGCTCGAGTGGACTGGTTTCCGGCTCGACACGGTGCGCCGGCGCACCGCGCACCGCCTGGAGCGGGTCAGCGAGCGCATCCATGTGCTGGAGGGCCGCCAGCTGGTGCTGCTCAACCTCGACGAGGTGATCCGCATCATCCGCGAGAGCGACGAGCCCAAGGCTGCGCTGATCGCGCGCTTCCGCCTGAGCGAGCGCCAGGCCGAGGACATCCTGGAGATTCGCCTGCGCCAGCTCGCGCGGCTGGAGGCGATCAAGATCGAGCAGGAGCTGGCCGAGCTGCGCGGCGAGCAGGCGAAGCTCGAGGACATCCTGGGCAACCCGGCCTCGCTGCGCCGCCTGGTCATCCGCGAGATCGAGGCCGACGCGAAGCAGCACGGCGACGAGCGCCGCACGCTGATCCAGGCCGAGCGGCGTGCCGTGGCCGAGGTCCGGGTGGCCGACGAGCCGGTCACCGTCGTCGTCAGCCAGAAGGGCTGGGTGCGCGCGCGCACCGGCCACGGCCATGATCCGGCCGGCTTCGCGTTCAAGGCAGGCGATGCGCTGCACGGCACCTTCGAGTGCCGCACCGTCGACACCCTGGTGGCCTGCGCGAGCAACGGCCGCGTCTACTCGGTGGCGGTCAGCGCCTTGCCCGGTGCGCGCGGCGACGGCGCGCCGATCACCTCGCTGATCGATCTGGAGCCGGGCACGCAGGTGCTGCACTACCTGACCGGGCCGGCCGACCGCATGCTGCTGATGGCGCACAGCGGCGGCACCGGCCTGCTGGCGCGGCTGGGCGACCTGTTCGCGCGCAACAAGGGCGGCAAGGCCTTCCTGACGCTGGAGCCGGGCGAGCAGTGGTTCGCACCGGTGCCGGTGGAGGCCAGGCACACCCGCGTGGCCTGCCTGAGCGCCACCGGCCGGCTGCTGGTCTTCGGCCTGGACGAGCTCAAGCACCAGGCCGGCGGCGGTCGGGGCCTGATGCTGATGGCCGACATCGACCTGCAGGCCGATCCGCTGCTGGCGGTGACGGTGCTGGGCGAGGGCGGTCTGCGTGTCAGCGGCCTGGGCCGTGGCGCCAGGCCGCGCGACGAGGACCTGAAGCCGAACGCGCTGGCGGGCTGGGTCGGCCGGCGCGCGCGCAAGGGCCGGCCGCTCGAGACGACGATGAAGGTGCTCGGTCTGGCGGCCTGGCCTGCATCGCCCGGGGCTTAATGCAATCCAAGATTTCTCCGGTAACCTGTCGACCATCTGAGATGATTGGTACCATTTGTAATATCCGTGAGCCTGTGCACGATCTCTGCCACCTCGGTGCATGATCGGGCACGCGCCGATGAAGATCGTCGGCGCCGGCGACGACAACCCGGAAGTCGTCACAGTTCCCCCGCACCGTGCCGCTTCGGCGGCGCGGGCTTTCAGGCCCTTCCGTCGGAAGGGCCTTTTTTTTCCCTCCCGCCGTGGCGACTAAGCCGGGATTCATCACCCGCCGCTACGATCGGGGCCTGTCCACCGAGAAATCTTCCACATCATGCGACTGCTGCTTGCCGAAGACGATCAGCTGCTCGGCGACGGTCTGCGTGCCGGCCTGCGGGCCCTGGGCTTCCAGGTCGACTGGGTGCGTGACGGCGTGGCCGCCGAGCGCGAGCTTCTGAACCAGACCTACACCGCCGCCATTCTCGACCTCGGCCTGCCGCGGGTCGACGGCATCGACGTGCTGCAGAGCCTGCGCAACCGGGGCGTGGCCACGCCGGTGCTGGTGCTGACCGCGCGCGACGGCGTGCCCCAGCGCATCCAGGCACTGGACATCGGTGCCGACGACTATGTCGTCAAGCCGGTCGACCTGCATGAGCTGGCCGCGCGGCTGCGCGCGCTGGTGCGCCGCTCGCACGGCCAGGCGCAGGACCGGCTCAGCAGCAACGGCGTCGATCTGCAGCCGGCCTCGCGCGAGGTCTGGGCCGACGGCGAGGCGGTCAAGCTCTCCAGCCGGGAGTTCAGCCTGCTGCATGTGCTGATGCTGCGCCCGGGCCGGGTGCTGACCCGCGAGCAGCTCGAGAACCACCTCTACGGCTGGGGCGAGGAGGTCGGCAGCAACACCATCGAGGTGCATGTGCATCACCTGCGCCGCAAGCTCGGCTCGCACCGCATCCGCACGGTGCGCGGGGTCGGCTATGCCTTTGCCGCCTCGACGCCGGCGCCGGCGCCCGAGAGCGGGCCTGCCGAGGCCGCGGCCGAGCTGGGCGCCGACACCGGCAGCATGCCGCTTTCCGCCTCGTGAGTCCGCTGCGTCCGGCGCGGCGCAGCTCGCTGCGCGCGCGGCTGCTCGGCCGGGTGCTGGCCGGGGTGACGATGCTGTGGATGCTGGCGGCGGTGCTGGCCTGGGTTGACACCCGGCGCGAGCTCGACAGCCTGCTCGACGGCCATCTGGCGCAGTCGGCCGCGCTGCTGATCGCGCTGCAGCTCGAGGACGGCGGCGAGGCCGCGCTGCCGCCGGCCTCCAATCTGCACCGCTACTCGCCGCGGGTGGCCTTCCAGGTCTGGCGCGACGGCGTGCTGGAGATGCATTCCTGGAATGCGCCGGCCGAACCGCTGGCGCCGCTGGTGCCTGGCTTTCACGCCACCCATCTGTCGGGACGCGACTGGCGGGTCTATGCCGCCCGGCCGCGGCAGGCCTCCGACGCGATCGTGCTGATCGGCGAGCTGGGCTACTCGCGCGAGGAGATTCTCGAGGCGGTGCTGCGCAGCTCGCTGCTGCCGCTGCTGGTGGCGCTGCCGCTGCTGGGCCTGAGCGTGTGGTGGGCGGTGCGTCTGGGCCTGGTGCCGCTGGACCGGCTCGGGCGCGAGCTGGCCACGCGCGATCCGGCCGAGCTGACGCCGGTGCGCATCGACGACGCGCCGGCCGAGCTGCTGCCGCTGATCCAGGCGCTCAACGAGCTGTTCGATCGCACCCATGCGCTGCTGAGCTCGGAGCGGCGCTTCACCGCCGATGCCGCGCATGAGCTGCGCACCCCGATCGCCGGCATTCGCGCGCAGGCGCAGGCCGCGCTGGCGGTGGCCGATCCGGCCGCGCGCCGCCATGCGCTGCAGGCGACGCTGGCCGGCTGCGACCGCGCCACCCGTCTGGTGCAGCAGCTGCTGACGCTGGCGCGGCTGGAGGCCGAGCCGCAGTGCCGCCAGGGCCGCGCCGACCTGGTGGCGCTGGCCCGCGACGAGGTGGTCGAGATCGCCGCCACCGCCTTCGAGGAGGGCCAGGATCTGCAGTTCGAGGCGCCGGAAGAGGCGGGCTGGCTGCAGGTGCGCGGCGAGCCCACGCTGCTGGCGGTGCTGCTGCGCAACCTGATCGACAACGCGCTGCGCTACAGCCCGGCCGGCGCGACGGTGCGGGTGACCGTGCTGCCCCCGGCACAGGCCGAGACTTCGACGTCGGTGATGCCCGACGGCACGGAAACGCCCGTGCCCCGCGCCCGGCTGATCGTCGAGGACAGCGGCCCCGGCCTGTCGCCGGAGCATCTGCAGCGCCTGGGCGAGCGCTTCTTCCGCGCGCTTGGCAATGACCGGCCGGGCAGCGGCCTGGGCTGGTCGATCGTGCGGCGCATCGCGATGGCGCTGCAGCTCGACATCCAGGTCGATCGCTCGCCCGATCTCGGCGGGCTGCGGGTCAGCGTGGCGGTGGCGATGGCACCGCAGGAGCCGGAGCCGGAGTCGACTGCGGCTGCTTCCGTCGCCGCGGCCGATCAGCCGGCGAGGCCGTCCGGCCCGCCGCCGGAGCCGGAGCGCTCGCGCACATAGCGGCACAGCGTGCCGCTCTCGGGCAGCAGGTAGATCACCTGAGCCTCCTCGGTCTCGGTGAGGAGGCCGCCGCCGCTGCCGGTCTGTGCCCAGGCCGGGCGGCGGCTGCGTCCCTGCGGCAGCCGGGCAAAGGCCCGCACCCGGCGCTCCAGCGAGGCACTGTCCTCGCTGTCGAAGCGCTCCCAGGCCAGATCGACCGGCTCGCCGTCGATCAGGCGCAGCAGTGTCGCGCCTTCGTCGCGCGGCAGCACCAGCACCGCGTCGGCATCGCGGATCTGACGGCCGACCCGCTGCCATTCGGCATGCAGCAGCGGCTCGATCCGACCGGCACGCAGGCCGGCGTGCTGAAGCGTCTCGGTCCAGGTCGCCAGATCGGCCGCCTCGAGCGCGCTGGCGAGCCAGCGCTGCCGGCCCATCGGCAGCAGCATCAGATGCCGCGCTCCGTCGCCGAGCACCGCCCGGAAGCGCTGCTGCGCCTCCTGCCGGACCTGGGCGTGCGAGCCGTCATGGTGCAGCAGCAGGTGCAGCAGGTACTCGTCGGCCACCCGCAGCCGGGCCTGGCCCGGCAGCACCTCGACATCGGCCAGGCGCAGCGCCGACAGCGCCGCGCCCAGCGCGGCCGCGCCCCGCCCGCTGCCGCTGGCCGCGGCCAGGCTGCGCTCGCGCCAGCCCGCGCCGATGAGCCGGGCCTGGCAGCCGCGTGCACGCAGGTCGAGCCAGAGTTCAGGGCGCCAGCGGAGCGGCACGCTCGGCATCCTCCTGTGCGATCTCGCCCGAGCGCAGCCGCTGCTGCAGCCGCTCGGCCATGCCGGGGATGCGCCGCTGTCGGGCCAGCCGGTCGAGCCGGGCCGCCGGCGCGCCGGTCTCGATCGCCTCGGCCAGCGCGCGGCTGGTGCCGATCCAGCTTTCGATCACGCAGCGGCCCAGCCGGCCGCTGCCCTCGCAATCCGGACAGCCGCTGCCTTCGCAGTGCGGGCAGATCCGCGGCAGCAGCTGCTGCACCAGCATCCCGCCGAGGCTGCGGCCGATCACCTGGCGCGGCAGGCCGGCGCGGTGCAGCCGCTCGATGGCCGACCAGGGCGAGGCCGCCCGCACCGCCAGCACCAGCGCCCGGCCCTCCAGCGCCAGATCGGCCAGCCGCTCGGCGGCGCCGGGGCTCATCTCGCCGCTCTGGTCGATCAGCAGCCGGTCGGGATCGCGCCTCAGGCCGTGCTCGACCGCATCGCGGTCCGGCGCGTCCAGCACCAGCGCGAGCTGGCCTTCCTGACGGCTTTGTCCGGCCAGCGCCCGCAGCAGGGTGCTCAGTCCCTGGCCTGCAGGCGCCACCAGCAGCGTCAGCCCGTGCACCGGCCGCAGCGCCTGGCGCAGCGCGGCACAGGTGGCCGGCGCCAGCCCCAGCGCCTCGAGCGAGGGGGGCGGCTGCCGATCGTCGCGGTCCGGCAGCCGCAGCACGATGTGGCCGGGATGCAGCTCGACCGGCAGGCTCAGCGGCCGGCCGCCCTGAACGATGTCGAGCTGGCCATCGCGAAGGATCTGCGGACTCAGCATCGCGGCCAGCGCATGCAGCATCTCGCCGGCCGGGGCGGGGCGCTCGTCGTCCGGATGCGACGGGCCGGCGGGCTGCAGCCGGCCGTCGATGCGCAGCCGCACCGAGGCGGCGGCCGGGTCATGGGCCGGCAGGTCCAGGTGCAGATGGCTGGCGCCGCGCTCGAACGCCAGGCGCAGCAGCCGGTTGAGCGGCTCCAGCGCCGGCGTGCCGGCTGCACCGATGTCGTCATGGCGGGAGGCGCGCACGCCGAAGCGGCTGACCTCATGCTCGAGCCGGGCCTGCTCGACCCGCTCGACGAAGGCCAGCAGCGCCGGTGCCGGCGCCACATACCAGCGGGTGCGCAGCCGTCCCTCCTGGCGCAGACGCGCCTCGATCCAGAGCCGCTCGGCGCGGTCGAAGGGGTCGGCCAGCACCAGCGCGGTGGCCTGGTCGGGTGTGCGCAGCGCCACGCACAGCCGCCGGCGCGCCTCGCCGGTGGGAATCAGGCGGGTGTCGGCCAGGGTCGGCTCGGCCCGCTCCATCGCCGCCGGCATCATGCCGCTGGCCAGTGCCAGCCAGCGCCGGAAGGCCGGATCCTGGCTGGAGTCCGGCGCCGGGCCGCGGGTGTCGGCGCTGTAGCGGCGCATCAGACGCTGCACCACCCGCTCGGCCTGTTCCGCCGCGCCGATGCGGCTCAGCTCATGCTCGCTCATGCGGGAATTGGACCGTGCCGGCCGCCTTCAGCCAGCCCCCGCGACGCGGGGACAGCGCTCCCTGACAGCAGGGACGAGGGCCGACGGAAAAAGGTCTTCATGCGAAATACGCGGCAGTTTCTGCCAAGTATTTCACATCATCGCGTTTGTGCGAGACGGACTGCGGCTGCGCCCAGCAGCACGAACAGCGCCGCGCTCCACAGCTCGAAGGGCACGCCCAGCAGCGACACCGCGGCCTCGGCGCAGGAGGCGCGCACCTCGAAGACCTCCGGCTGCCAGGCGTCCAGCCCCAGGCCGGAAATGATCCGGTCGGCCAGCGTCAGGTCGCAGGAGGGCAGCTTCGCGGCGACGAAGTGCTGGTAGAGCGCCGCTGCGGTGCCGGCCAGCGCCAGCAGCAGCACCAGCCCGCCCGAGAGCCGGCGCGACAGCCGCGCAGCGCCCGCCGCCTCGGGCAGCAGTGCCGCCAGGCCGGCCACCGTGCCGATCAGCAGGAAAAGAATGCGCTGCAGGATGCACCACGGGCAGGGCTGCATGTCCAGGCGATGCTGCGCGAACAGCGCGCCG
This sequence comes from Sphaerotilus sp. FB-3, assembly GCF_023706025.1. Classification (NCBI taxonomy): domain Bacteria; kingdom Pseudomonadati; phylum Pseudomonadota; class Betaproteobacteria; order Burkholderiales; family Sphaerotilaceae; genus Sphaerotilus; species Sphaerotilus sp. FB-3. Next base: position 55,485 of record NZ_BQWE01000010.1, read on the forward strand.
GCGACGCTGGCGAAGCAGGCCAGCGCCATCAGCGCCAGCAGCAGGCGCGGGCGCGGATTCACTCGACCTCGGCGATCAGCTCGATCTCGACGCAGGCGCCCAGCGGGATCTGCGCGACGCCGAAGGCGCTGCGGGCATGCGCGCCGACCTGGTCGCCGAAGACCTGGGCGAACAGCTCGGAGGCGCCGTTGGTGACCAGGTGCTGCTCGGTGAAGTCGGGCGTGCTGTTGACCAGGCTCATGACCTTGACGATGCGGCGCACCTTCGACAGGTCGCCGACGGCGGCCTGCAGCGTGCCCATCAGGTCGATGGCGATGGCGCGGGCGGCTTCGCGGCCGGTGGCGGTGTCCATGTCGCGGCCGAGCTGGCCGACCCAGGGCTTGCCGTCCTTCTTGGCGATGTGGCCGGACAGGAAGACCAGGTTGCCGGTGCGCACGAAGGGCACATAGGCGGCGGCCGGCACGGCCACCGGCGGCAGGCTGATGCCGAGGTCCTGGAGGCGCTGGGAAATGCTCATGGCGGGAGTTCCGTGAATCGGTTCGGTTCGGGGGATTCTTCGTTTCCGGGGCGATGCGTGCTGGCGCTGTCAAGCGCGGATCACCCGTGCACCGCCCGGCTGGGCGCGATCCTACACTGAGCCGAAAAGGGAGGGCGGATGGTCAGCAGCCTGCACGGGGTCTCGGCCGTGATGCCGCTGGGCGTGGCGGCCGGCGCGGTGCTGGCGGGCACGCTGCTGCAGCTCCAGCAGCCGCGCCTGCTGGCGCCGCCCGAGCGCCAGATGCTGCTGGGTGCCGCGCTGCTGCTGCTCCTGCTGGCGTGGATCGGGCTGCGGGCAGGGCGCGGGCGCCGCCGCTGGCCGCGGATTCTCGGTGCCCTCGCGCTGGCACCGGTCGCGCTGCTGCTGACCGATCTGCGTGCCGAGGCCGGCCTGCGCGACCGGCTCGATCCGGCGCTGCAGGACCGGCTGGTGCAGGTCGAGGGCGTGATCGTCGGCCTGCCGGTCTGGCGCGAGGGCGCCTGGCGTGGCCAGATCGAGGTGGAGCGTGCCGGCTGGCCCGGCACCTTGAGCGGCGCACGCGTGGCGGATGCGCCCGCGCCGGTGCCGCTGGTCCTGCCGCGCCGGCTGCAGGTCTTCTGGGGCGAAAGCGGCCTGTCCGGACCGCCGCCTCGGGCCGGGGCGCCACGCGCCGGCCAGCGCTGGCGACTGGCGCTGAGGCTGCGGCCGGTCGAGGCGCCGGCACCGCTGCACGGGCCGGACCTGGCGCTGCGTGCGCTCGAGGAGGGCCTGGGCGGCCAGGGCCGGGTGGTGCAGCGCAGCGGCGTCGCGGCCGACCGGCCGGTGCTGCTGGCCGAGACCGGCCAGGCACGCATCGACCGCTGGCGCCAGGATCGGCGCGAGCATCTGTTCTCGGTGCTGGGCGAGCGGCCGGCGGCCGGGGTGATCACCGGGCTGAGCCTGGGTGACCAGAGCGCGATCGAGCGCGAGGACTGGGCGCTGTTCCGCCTGGCCGGCCTGAGTCATCTGATGGCGATCAGCGGCCTGCATGTGACGATGTTCGCCTGGCTGGCCGGCGTGCTGATCGCGCTGCTGTGGCGGCACGGGCCCGGGCCCGGGCTGATGCTGATCTGTCCGGCGCCGCGTGCGGCCCGGCTGGGCGGGGTGCTGGCGGCGCTGGGCTACGCGCTGCTGTCGGGCTGGGGGGTGCCTGCGCAGCGCACCGTGCTGATGCTGGCCACGGTGGCGCTGCTGCGCGAGGGCGCGCGCGACTGGCCGATGCCGCGCCTGCTGGCGCTGGTGGCGGCGGTGGTGGCGCTGGCCGATCCCTGGGCCTTGCTGCAGCCGGGCTTCTGGCTGTCCTTTGTCGCGGTGGCGCTGCTGATCGCCTCGGAGCCGCCCGGCGCACGGATGCGCACGAAACCGGCGCAGCAGCCCGGGGCGGCGTGGCTGCGCGAGTCGCTGCGCGCCTTGCTGCGCAGCCAGTGGGTGGCCACGCTCGGCCTGGCGCCGTGGACCTTGCTGTTCTTCCAGCAGATCTCGCTGGTCGGGCTGCCGGCCAATCTGGTGGCGATTCCGCTGATCACGCTGGTGGTGACGCCGCTGGCGCTGCTGGGCCTGCTGCTCGAGCCGCTGTGGCTGCCGGCGGTCTGGGCGATCGACCTGCTGCGCCTGATGCTGGAGCCGCTGCTGGCCTGGCCGGGCGCGGCCTGGAGTCCGGCGGCGGCGCCGGTCTGGGCCCAGGCGCTGGGTCTGGCCGCGGCGGTGCTGCTGACGCTGCCCTGGCCCTGGGCGCTGCGTCTGCTGGCGGTGCCGATGCTGCTGCCCCTGCTGTGGCCGGCGCTGGAGCGGCCGCAGCCCGGGCATTTCGAGCTGATCGTGCCCGATGTCGGCCAGGGCCATGCGGTGCTGGTGCGCACCGCAGGCCACGATCTGCTGCACGACACCGGACCGGCCTACGGCCGCCAGGGCGAGGCCGGCGACGCCGGCGAGCGGGTGCTGCTGCCGCTGCTGCGCCGCCTGGGCGTGCGTGAGCTCGACCATCTGGTGCTGAGCCACCGCGACAGCGACCACAGCGGCGGCGCCGCCTCGCTGCTGGCGGCGCTGCCGGTGCGGCTGATGCACAGCTCGCTCGAGCCCGGCCATGCGCTGCGCGGCCGCCCGGCCGGCAGGGCAGCGGCCGGCGTGCCGCACCAGCCTTGCCAGGCGGGTCTGCGCTGGCAGCGCGACGGCGTCGAGTTCGAGTTCCTGCATCCGACGGCTGCGGCCCTGGCCCGCACCGGGCCGCAGCGGCCCGGCTCGAATGCGCTGTCCTGCGTGCTGAGGGTGGCCGGTGGCGGCCGGGTCGCGCTGCTGACCGGCGACATCGGCCAGGAGCAGGAGCTGATGCTGGTCTTGCGCCAGTCCGGGCGCCTGCGGGCCGATGTGATGCAGGTGCCGCACCACGGAAGTGCATCTTCATCGAGCTTGCAATTTGTCAATTCGGTGACTCCGGGCTGGGCTATCGTGCAGGCCGGGAGGTTCAATCCGCACGGTCATCCGGCGGTGGCGGTCGTGCAGCGTCTGCAATCACGCGGTACGAAAGTGATCCATGTGAACCGCTGTGGTGCATGGCACTGGTACGGTGCGAATGCATCGGAGTGGTGCGAACAGGACGCGCGCATCCGCTACTGGCATCAGCCGCTTCCGGGGACGACAGGCCGTGACTGGCCCTGAACTTGCTAAACCCTGTGCACGCTCAACCACCACGACGAGAACAATGATGTTCGATGAAATGAATGCGAGCGGTCCGGTCGTCCGGGACCACTACCGTACCTATGAGCGCTGGCTGCAGCAGCAGCCCGGGGAGGTCATGCAGGCCCGCCGGGAGGAGGCGGAAATGATCTTCCGCCGCGTCGGCATCACCTTCGCCGTCTATGGCGACAAGGATTCCGGCGAAGGCACCGAGCGGCTGATTCCCTTCGACCTGATTCCGCGGGTGATTCCCGCCCACGAGTGGCGCGAGCTGGAAGCCGGCCTGCGCCAGCGGGTCACCGCGCTGAACCGCTTCGTGCATGACGTCTACCACGGCCAGGAGATCGTCAAGGCCGGCATCGTGCCGCCGGAGCAGATCCTCGCCAACGCGCAGTACCGGCCCGAGATGATCGGCGTGGACGTGCCTGGCGGCATCTACTCGCACATCGCCGGCATCGACATCGTCCGCGCGGCCAACCCCGACGGCTCGGGCACCTACTACGTGCTGGAGGACAACCTGCGCGTGCCCTCGGGCGTGAGCTACATGCTCGAGAACCGCAAGATGATGATGCGGCTCTTTCCCGAGCTGTTCGCGCAGCACCGCGTGGCACCGGTCGCGCACTACCCCGACCTGCTGCTGGAGACGCTGCGCTCGGTGGCGCCGGGCGGCATCAACGACCCGACGGTGGTGGTGCTGACGCCGGGCATGTACAACTCGGCCTACTTCGAGCACGCCTTCCTGGCGCAGCAGATGGGCGTCGAGCTGGTCGAGGGCCAGGATCTGTTCGTCAAGGACAACTTCGTCTTCATGCGCACCACGCGCGGGCCGAAGCGCGTCGACGTGATCTACCGCCGCCTCGACGACGACTTCCTCGATCCGCTGGCCTTCCGCCCGGACTCGACGCTGGGCTGCCCCGGCCTGCTGGCGGCCTACCGCGCCGGCAACGTGACGCTGTCGAACGCCATCGGCACCGGTGTCGCCGACGACAAGTCGATCTACGCCTATGTGCCGAAGATGATCGAGTTCTACCTCGGCGAGAAGCCGATCCTGAACAACGTCCCGACCTACCTCTGCCGCGAGGCCGACGACTTCCGCTATGTGCTCGACCACCTGTCCGAGCTGGTCGTCAAGGAGGTGCACGGTGCCGGCGGCTACGGCATGCTGGTCGGCCCGGCCGCGAGCAAGGACGAGATCGCCAGGTTCCGCGAGCACCTGATCGCCAACCCCGGCAACTACATCGCGCAGCCGACGCTGAGCCTGTCGACCTGCCCGACCTTCGTCGAGAAGGGCATCGCGCCGCGCCACATCGACCTGCGCCCCTTCGTGCTGTCGGGCCGCAGCGAGGTGCAGATGGTCTGCGGCGGCCTGACCCGGGTGGCGCTGAAGGAGGGCTCGCTGGTGGTCAATTCCTCGCAGGGCGGTGGCACCAAGGACACCTGGGTGCTCGAGGACTGAGCGCGCGCCAGGACCGGACACCGGACTTGCTTCGACAAGAACCGACAAGAATCAAGACCCAAGGATTTTTCGCATGCTGTCTCGAACCGCCGACCACCTGTTCTGGATGTCGCGCTACATGGAGCGCGCCGAGAACACCGCCCGGATGCTCGACGTCAACTACCAGACCGCGCTGCTGCCGCAGTCGGCTGCGGTCTCCGAGCTGGGCTGGCGCGGCCTGCTGAGCATCTCCGAGCTCAGCGGCGACTTCGCGCGCCGCTATGGCGACGTGACCGCCGCCACCGTCATGACCTACATGGTCCGTGACGAGCGCAATCCCTCGTCGATCTGGAGCTGCCTGCGCGCTGCGCGCGAGAACGCCCGCGCGGTGCGCGGTGCGCTGACCACCGAGGTCTGGGAGACCACCAACCAGACCTGGCTGGAATTCAACCGCCTGCTGCGCGACGGCCTGCTCGAGCGCGATCCGAGCGCGCTGTTCGAGTGGGTCAAGTTCCGCTCGCACCTGTCGCGCGGCGTTCAGGTCGGCACGATGCTGCAGGACGAGGCGCTGCACTTCGTGCGCATCGGCACCTTCCTGGAGCGCGCCGACAACACCGCGCGGCTGCTCGACGTCAAGTTCCATGCGGTCGAGAGCGACTTCTACGGCGCCGCCGACGACCGCGATCAGGAGTACGACTTCTACCACTGGGCGGCGATCCTGCGCTCGGTCTCCGGCTTCGAGGTCTACCGCAAGGTCTACCGCAATGTCATCCAGTCGGACAAGGTCGCCGAGCTGCTGATCCTGCGCCCGGACATGCCGCGCTCGCTGGCGGCCTGCACCCAGGAGGTGGAGGTCAACCTGAAGCTGGTGGCCAACGACCACTCGTCGGAGACGCTGCGCCGTGCCGGCCGGCTGCATGCCGATCTGGAATACGGCCGCATCGACGAGATTCTCGCCACCGGCCTGCATGCCTACCTGACGCAGTTCCTCGACCGGGTCAACGAGCTGGGCGCGGGCATCAGCCGCGACTTCCTGGTCGCGGTCTGAAGACTGGGCTGATTCCTGCCGCGGACCGGACCCGTGCCGGCCCCGCCTGCCCCGGCGAAGCGTCGTGCACCGTGCCGTCATGCACCGTGACTACGATCGCCGGGGTCGTCTTTTCATTTGAAGAAAGATCACGCCGTGTCCATTCACGTCGCTCTCCATCACGTCACCCACTACCGGTATGACCGGCCGGTGACGCTGTCGCCCCAGGTGGTGCGCCTGCGCCCGGCGCCGCATTGCCGCACGCCGGTGCTGTCGTACTCGCTGCGCGTCGAGCCCGAGACGCATTTCATCAACTGGCAGCAGGATCCGTTCTCGAACTATCTCGCCCGCCTGGTCTTCCCGGAGAAGACCACGCAGTTCAAGGTCACCGTCGATCTGGTGGCCGAGATGGCGGTCTACAACCCCTTCGACTTCTTCCTCGAGCCGGGCGCGGAGACCTTTCCCTTCGTCTACGAGGACGGCCTGAAGCAGGAGCTGGCTCCGTACCTGGAGCCGGCGCCGGCCACGCCCGCGCTGCAGGCCTTCCTCGACACGATCGACCGCACCGAGGTGCGCACGATCGACTTCCTGGTCGGCCTGAACCAGCGCCTGCAGAACGACATCCGCTACACCATCCGCCTGGAGCCGGGCGTGCAGACGCCGGAGGAGACGCTGACCAAGGCCTCGGGCTCCTGCCGCGACACCGGCTGGCTGCTGGTGGAGACGCTGCGCCACATGGGCCTGGCCGCGCGCTTCGTCTCGGGCTACCTGATCCAGCTGAAGTCCGACGTCGTGGCCCTGGACGGCCCGAGCGGCACCGAGGTCGACTTCACCGACCTGCACGCCTGGTGCGAGGTCTACCTGCCGGGCGCGGGCTGGATCGGGCTGGACCCGACCTCCGGCCTGCTGGCCGGCGAGGGCCACATTCCGCTGGCCTGCTCGCCGCAGCCTTCGAGTGCGGCGCCGATCACCGGTGCGGTCGACGAGTGCGAGGTCGAGTTCGCGCACGAGATGAAGATCACGCGCATCTGGGAATCCCCGCGCGTGACCAAGCCCTACACCGAGGACCAGTGGGCCGCGGTGCTGGCGCTGGGCGAGCAGGTCGACGCCGAGCTGGTCGGCGGCGACGTGCGACTGACGATGGGCGGCGAGCCGACCTTCGTGGCGGTCGACGACCGCGACGGCGCCGAGTGGAACACCGACGCGCTGGGCCCCACGAAGCGGCTCTATGCCACCGAGCTGGTGCAGCGCCTGCGCGACGAATACGGCCAGGGCGGCTTCCTGCACTTCGGCCAGGGCAAGTGGTACCCGGGCGAGCAGCTGCCGCGCTGGGCGCTGTCGGCCTACTGGCGTGCGGACGGCCAGCCGTGCTGGCACGACATGTCGCTGTTCGCCGACGAGCGCGACAACCACCAGTACACCTCGGCCGATGCCAGGCGCTTCATGCTCGGCCTGACCGCGCGCCTGGGCCTGACCGACCAGTTCGTGCAGACCGGCTACGAGGACACCTGGTACTACCTGTGGCGCGAGCGCCGCCTGCCGGTCAACGTCGACCCCTTCGACTCGCGGCTGGACGACGAGCTCGAGCGCATGCGCCTGCGCCGCGTCTTCGACCAGGGCCTGGAGCAGGAGATCGGCTACGTGCTGCCGATCAAGCCGGCCGAGGGCCCGACGCTGGACGGCCCGCGCTGGGTCACCGGCCCGTGGTTCTTCCGCGACGAGCGCATGTACCTGGTGCCCGGCGACTCGCCGATGGGCTACCGCCTGCCGCTGGACTCGCTGCCCTGGGTGGCGAAGAAGGACTATCCCTTCCTGATCGAGCAGGATCCGTTCGCGCCGCGCGACGCGCTGCCCGCCGCCCATGTGGTGCGCCAGCAGTACGCCGCGCATGTGGCCGGCGGCGGCTTTGCCGAGGGCGGCACGGTGGCGCTGCAGGGCGGCGCCTTCGACGGCGACTACGGCTTCGGCGACATCTACGGCCAGGCCGATGCCAGCACCGCCACCGGCAGCACGGCCGGTCATCCCCGCGAAGGCGGGGACCCACGCGCTCAGACCGCGTCGGATGGCGACGTCGGCGGGACCGGCCGCGCGCGCGCCCTGTCGCCGCTCGACGGCCTGAGCGCCGAGGAGCTGGCGCGCCATCCGCAGCGCTTCGAGTCGGCGCACTGGATCACCCGCACCGCGCTGTGCGTCGAGGTGCGCGATCCGCGTCGCGCCAACGGTCCGAAGGCCGAGAAGGTCGGCAGCCCGTCGGGCGTGATGTATGTCTTCATGCCGCCGCTGGCGCGCCTGGAGGACTACCTCGAGCTGCTCGCCGCGATCGAGGCCACCGCGGCCGCGCAGGGCGTGAAGATCGTGCTGGAGGGCTACCCGCCGCCGCGCGACCCGCGTCTGACGCTGCTGCAGGTCACGCCCGACCCCGGCGTCATCGAGGTCAACATCCACCCGGCGAAGAACTGGCGTCAGCTGGTCCAGCACACCGAGTTCCTCTACGACGCGGCCTGGAAGACGCGCCTGTCGACCGAGAAGTTCATGCTCGACGGCCGCCACACCGGCACCGGCGGCGGCAACCACATGGTCATGGGCGGCGCCACGCCCGCGGACTCGCCCTTCCTGCGCCGGCCGGACCTGCTGGCCTCGCTGCTGGTCTACTGGCACAACCATCCCTCGCTGTCCTACCTGTTCTCGGGCCTGTTCATCGGCCCGACCAGCCAGGCGCCCCGGGTGGACGAGGCCCGCAACGACCAGGTCTACGAGCTGGAGATCGCGCTGCGCGAGATCGAGCGCAACAAGGGCGTCTACGGCGAGGACATGCCGCCGTGGCTGGTCGACCGCACGCTGCGCAACGTGCTGATCGATGTCACCGGCAACACGCACCGCAGCGAGTTCTGCATCGACAAGCTGTACTCGCCCGATTCCAGCACCGGCCGGCTGGGCCTGCTGGAGCTGCGCGCCTTCGAGATGCCGCCGCATGCGCGCATGTCGATCGTGCAGCAGCTGCTGCTGCGCACGCTGATCGCGCGCTTCTGGAACGAGCCCTACCGCGCGCCGCTGGTGCGCTGGGGCACCGAGCTGCATGACCGCTTCCTGCTGCCGAGCTTCGTGCGCATGGACTTCGAGGACGTGATGGAGGACCTGCAGCGCGCCGGCTACGGCTTCGACGCCGCCTGGTTCGCGCCGCACTTCGAGTTCCGCTTCCCGAAGGTCGGCGAGGTCTCGGCCAAGGGCGTGCACCTGACGCTGCGCAGCGCGCTCGAGCCCTGGCATGTCATGGGCGAGGAGGGCGCGATCGGCGGCACGGTGCGCTATGTGGACTCGTCGCTGGAGCGCATCGAGGTGCATGTCAGCGGCCTGGTCGAGCGCCGCCATGTGGTGACGGTCAACGGCGTGCCGCTGCCGCTGCAGCCCACCGGCCGGGTCGGCGAGTATGTGGCCGGCGTGCGCTACCGCGCCTGGCAGCCGCCTTCGGCGCTGCATCCGACCATCGGCGTGCACGCGCCGCTGACCTTCGACCTGGTCGACACCTGGAACGAGCGCTCGCTGGGCGGCTGCCAGTACCATGTCGCGCATCCGGGCGGGCGCAACCACGAGACCTTCCCGGTGAACTCCTACGAGGCCGAGAGCCGCCGCCTGGCGCGCTTCTTCGCGATGGGCCATACCCCGGGTCGCATGGTCGTCGGCGAGACGAAGCGCAGCCTGGAGTTCCCGTTCACGCTGGACCTGCGCCGGGGCTGAACGCCGCTGCGACAGTCGATCTGAACTGCAATACCGGTACGCGGCGGGACACGATTGCGGCTCTCCCGGAGGCGCAAGTCCCGCGCTCCGGTGCATGATGCGCCGATGCAATCGAGTCTTCTTCCCGACGAGACGCCCGGGGCGGCCCTTCTGGCCGCCGCGTCGGCGCTGGCCGGAACGACCGGACACCATGACGAGCTGCGCGGGGTGCTCGTCGGATCCGGATCCCCGGCGACCCCCTCCGGCCTGGCGCCGGTGTGGGAACGCTTCTTCGAGGCCAACGGCGTGGCCGGCTGGCTGGACCTGTCCGCGCGCCTGTCGCGGGTGCAGCGCCGGGTGCGCGAGGACGGCGCGACCTACAACGTCTATGCCGAAGGCGGCGAGAGCGCACGCTCCTGGCCGCTGGAGCTGCTGCCGCTGCTGATCACGCCCGACGAGTGGCGCCACATCGAGGCCGGCGTGCGCCAGCGCGCGCGGCTGCTCGACGCGACGCTGGCCGATCTCTACGGCCCGCAGGACCTGCTGCACGACGGCCTGCTGCCGCCCTCGCTGGTGCTGGCGCATCCGCAGTACCTGAGGCCGATGCACGGCGTGCGCCCGGCCGGCAACCGCTGGCTGCATGTGGTGGCCTTCGACCTGGCGCGCGCGCCCGACGGCGGCTGGCGGGTGGTCGGCCAGCGCACCCAGTCGCCCTCGGGCCTGGGCTATCTGCTGGAGAACCGGCTCATCATCGGCCAGCAGTTTCCCGAGGCCTTCCGCTCGCTGAAGGTGCAGCGGGTGGCCTCGGCCTTCCGCACGATGATCGAGGGCCTGCTGCGCGACAGCCCGGCCGGGACGCACTCGCGCATCGCGCTGCTGACGCCGGGGCCGCGCAACGAAACCTACTTCGAGCATGTCTTCCTGGCCCGCTACCTCGGCATCACGCTGGTGGAGGGCTCGGACCTGACGGTGCGCGGCAACCGGCTCTATCTGAAGACGCTCGGCGGGCTGGAGCAGGTGCATGTGCTGCTGCGCCGGGTCGACGACGAGTGGCTCGACCCGCTGGAGCTGCGCCCGGACTCGGCGCTGGGTGTGCCCGGCCTGGTGCAGGCGGTGCGGGCCGGCGAGGTGGTGCTGGCCAACGCGCCCGGCGCCGGCGTGCTCGAGAGTCCGGGCCTGAGCGCCTTCTGGCCCGGCATCGCCGACCGGCTGCTGGACGAGCCCCTGAAGCTGCCGGCGCACACCAGCTGGTGGTGCGGCGAGGCCAGCGTCTGGGAGGCCACCCGCCCGCGGCTGCGCGACTACCTGATCGTGCCGACCTTCCCGGCCGGTGCGGTGACGCGCAGCTTCGCGCCGGTGATGACCAGCGAGCTCTCCCCGCAGGCGCTGCGCGAGTGGGAGGCGCGCATCGACGCCGACCGCGCCGCGCACACGCTGGTGATGCCCGCGCGCCCCTCCGAGCTGCCGGTCTGGCATGCCGGGCGGCTCGAGCCGCGCCCGGTGGTGGTGCGGGTCTATGCGATGTCGGACGGCGCCGGCGGCTGGCAGGTGCTGCCCGGTGGCCTGACCCGGGTGGCCGGGCGGCGCAGCGGCGTCGACGCCTATCTGTCGATGCAGTCCGGCTCGGCCAGCACCGACACCTGGGTGCTGACCGACGGCGAGGTCGACGCCACCACGCTGCTGCCGCGTCCGCTCGATGCGGCCGATCTGGCCGGCTGGCGCCGGGTGGTCACCAGCCGCGCGGCGGAGAACCTGTTCTGGCTCGGCCGCTACACCGAGCGGGCCGAGAACAGCGTGCGGCTGGCGCGGCTGGCGCTGGAGGCGCTGCCCTCGGGCAGCGCGCCGGTGCTGCAGGTGCTGCACCGGCTGCTGGTCGGGCAGGGCATGATCGGCGCGGCGGTGCCGCTGCCGGTGCAGGGCTCGTCGCAGGCAGCGCGGGTGTTCGAGCGCGCATTGATGCATTCGCTCGGCGACACCCGCGGCAGCTTCAGCGTGGCCTACAACCTGCAGGCGCTGCGCCAGTGCGCCGAGGCGCTGCGCGAACGGCTCTCGACCGAGCACTGGGGCCTGATCAAGCACCTGAGCGAGCTGTTCCCGCGCCAGCTCGCCGGCATCGGCGCACGCGAGGGCCACGAGCCGCTCAGCGACGTGCTGGGCGTGCTCAACCAGGCCGCGCTGCATCTGGCGGCGATCACCGGCGCGCAGACCGACCGCATGACCCGCGACGACGGCTGGCGCCTGCTCAGCGTCGCGCGCCAGATCGAGCGGCTGGACATGCTGGCGCAGGCGCTGGAGGCCGGCTTCCAGGCCGGGCTGCATGACCTGGACGACGGCTTCGCGCTGCTGCTGGGCCTGTTCGACTCGACCATCACCTACCGCGCGCAGTTCCAGGCCCGCCGCGAGGTGCCGCCGCTGCTGCACCTGCTGGTGCAGGACACCGACAACCCGCGCTCGCTGGCCTGGGTGGCGCGCACGCTGCGCGAGCGGCTGCGCAAGCTCGCCCGCCACGATCCGGCCTGGGCCGAGGCGGTCGCGCTGACCCTGCCGAGTCCGTCGGACTGGTCGCTCGAGACGCTCAGCACCCGCGATGCCCACGGCCGCCACAGCGCCCTGATGAGCGCGCTGCAGGAATGCCACCAGGCCGCGCTGGGCGTCTCCGGCGAGATCAGCCGGCATCTGTTCTCCCATGTCGGCCCGGCCGACCGCACCGTCTGGCAATGACGCTTCCCGAGATCCAAGAGCTCCCCGAGACGCCCGAGCGCCCCGCGATCGCGGCGGCAACTCCAGCCTCCGAGACGGCCCGTGCCGCCGAAGCGGCCGAGGCACAGGCGCCGCGCCGGCTGCGCGTGCTGCACGAGACCTGCTACGACTATGACGCGCCGGTCGAGCTGGCCCACCATCTGGGCATGCTGCGGCCGCGCCACACCCCGCTGCAGCAGGTGCTGGAATGGCAGCTCTCGGTCACGCCGCAGCCCGATGTCGCGCCGGCCGCGCCCGGCGAGCCCGACGATCCGGACGGGCTGCTGCGCGCCGGCGACGAGCGGGTGCTGGTGACGCCGGGCGTGCAGCAGAGCCTCGATCCCTGGGGCAACCACCGGGTGGGCTTCTCGCATTCGCGGGTGCATGACCGGCTGGTGGTCAGTTCCAGCTTCGTGGCCGACATCGCGCCGCTGCCGCGGCTGCAGCCCGAGGCCAGTCCGGCCTGGGAGGCGGTGGCCGAGCGGCTCGACTACCGGCCCGGCGCCGGCTTCGAGCCGGCGGTGGAGTTCACGCTGGGCTCGCTGTACGCGCCGCGCGAGGCCTCGCTGGCGCGCTTCGGCGCCGAGGTCTTCCGTCCCGGCGTGCCGCTGCTGGCCGGGGCGCTGGCGATGATGCACCTGATCCATCGCCGCTTCGAGTACCGGCCGCTGGCCACCTCGGTCAACACCCGCGCGCCCGAGGCGCTGGCGCAGCGCCAGGGCGTCTGCCAGGACTTCGCCCATGTGATGATCGGCGCGATGCGCTCGCTCGGGCTGGCGGCGCGCTATGTCAGCGGCTATCTGCTGACCCAGCCGCCGCCGGGCCAGCCGCGGCTGGTCGGCGCCGACGCCTCGCATGCCTGGGTCGCGGTCTGGTGCCCGCTGCATGGCTGGGTCGCGCTCGATCCGACCAATGCGGTGCCGGCCGGCCTCGACCATGTGACGCTGGCCTGGGGCCGCGACTATGCCGACGTGGCGCCGCTGCGCGGGGTGATCCGCGGCGGCGGCCGTGCGGTGCCCTGCGTCGGCGTGACGGTGATGCCGATGGAGTGAGCGCGCCCCGGTTGCGGGCGCGCTTCTTGCATTCGTGGTGCGGATCGTGAAACTGAAGATCCGTCACCTGACCCGCTACCGCTACGCCAGTCCGCTGCGCGCCGCGGTCCAGACCCTGTGCCTGACGCCCAGCTCCGGCGCCGGGCAGCAGGTCCACCACTGGTGCCTCGATGTCAGCGGTCGGCTGCAGCCGCACACCGATGCCTGGGGCAACCGCAGCCATCTGATGCACATCGAGGCCGGCGAGCGCGAGTTGCGCTGCGAGGCCTCCGGCGTGGTCGAGACCTGCGGCCAGGCCTGGTCGCCGGAGCCTGCCGGGCCGGATCCCCGGGTCTATCTGGCGCCTTCGTCGCTGGCCGTGCTGGATGCGGCGATGCGCCATGATCTGCGCGATGCCGGCCTGGAGGCGCCGCGCGACGAAGACCTGGCGCTGGCGCTGGCCCGCCATGTGGCCGAGCGGGTGCGCTATCGCCCGGGGGCCACCCATGCCACCACCACCGCGGCGCAGGCCTGGCAGGGCGGAGAGGGTGTGTGCCAGGATCAGGCCCATGCCTTCGTGGCCGCCTGTCGTGGCCTGGGCGTGCCGGCCCGCTATGTCAGCGGCTATTTCCATGCGCCGGGCAGCGAGTCGCTGGCCAGCCATGCCTGGGCCGAGATCTGCCCCGATCCGGCCGCGCGCCGCTGGCTGGGCATCGACATCACCCATGTCGGTCGGGTCGACGAGCGCCATGTGCGGCTGGCGGTCGGCCCCGACTATGCGGCCTGCTCGCCGATCCGCGGCGTGCGCAGCGGCGGCGGGCGCGAGCGGCTGACGGTCGAGCTGGAGATCGTCGCGCTGCCGGCCTGAACCGATGGCGGGCTGGCGTGCCTCCCCCGGAAAGCATGGGAAGCTGCAGAACCGGCAGAACTTCAGCGCTGTCACGGTCTGGCCGATAAGGAGGCAGAGAAACCGCCTTCACCCGTCCACCATGTTCAAGGCCTTGCAGAAGCTGCAGAAGATGTTCGGCTCTCGTCCGGAGGACGAGCCCGACTCGCGGCTGCTTGATGGCTGGGCCCACAGCCGGGGCCATCAGCTCAAGCGGGTGCGGCGCGGCGAAGGCCGGGTGATCGAGTTCGACTGCGATGACCGGCGCGGGCGCATGGAATGGGGCCCTTCGCACCGGGCCTACATCAAGGGGCGCGAGCTGCGCATCCGCATCGACGCCGGGCTGCCCGGACAGATGGAGATGATGATCATGTCGCGCCGGCTGGCCCAGCAGCTCGGTGGCGAGGCCTACCAGACACTGACCAGCGCGCACCAGACCGGCATCGATGCCGATCTGCCCGAGGAGGTGCGCTGGCTGTCGATGCTCGAGAAGGTGCCGGTGCCCTCGTCGGCGGCCGGCTATGTGCTGATGTCGTCCTCGCCGGTGCATGCGCGGCGCTGGCTCGATGGCGATCTGCTCAGCCGTGTCAGCCGCGCCTCCAATCTCTGGCTCGGTGACAGCGCACCGCTGGTGGTGATGACGCTGCGGGGCTGCATCTACCTGCGCACCGAAGCCGGCGCGCTGGAGGAGCCGATGCTCGACGGCGCCCGTGCACTGGCGGAGTCCGCGCTGCTGTCGGCCCGCCAGGCGCTGCTGCGCCCGGTCGACGAGCCTGATGCGCCGCCGCCGGCACCGCTGCGCCCGGGCCTGTCGAGCGCGGCCGGCGGCCGGCGCATCGGTGCGATGGGGCCGCCGTCGGGCTTCGAGAATCCGTCGGTGCTGGAGCTGCCGATGGACAGCGACATGATGGCGATGTCGATGCCGGCGCCCACCCCGCCGCCGACGACGCCGCCGACGACGCCGACGCCGACGCCGACGCCGACGCCGCGGCGCTGAGACCTCCCCCGGTCAGCGTGCTCCGGCGCGTTGCGCATGCCGCCAGGCCAGCTCGGCCATCGGGCGGGCGCCGGCCGCAGCCTGGCGGGCCTGCGCGCTCGAGGCGGTGCCGTCGACCACCCGGCGCGCGATGCCCTGCAGGATCGCGCCGATGCGGAACAGGTTGTAGGCGAGGTAGTAATCCCAGTCGGCCAGCAGCGCCTCGACCGCGTCGGCCGTCATGCCCGGGCGGGTGCGCGCCAGGTAGCGCCGCACGTAGTCGCCCTCGGCCGGAATGCCCAGCGCGGGCAGGTCGCAGCCACCGATGCCGCGGAAGGCGCCCGGCGGGATGTGCCAGGACATCGCGTGGTAGCTGAAGTCGGCGATCGGGTGGCCGAGCGTCGACAGCTCCCAGTCCAGCACCGCCAGCACCCGCGGCTCGGTCGGATGGAAGATCAGGTTGTCGAGCCGGTAGTCGCCATGCACCACCGCGACCTGCGTGTCGTCGCGCGCGGCCGCGGGCAGGTGCGCCGGCAGCCAGTCGATCAGCCGGTCCATCTCGGGAATCGGCTCGGTGACCGAGGCCTGGTACTGACGGCTCCAGCGCGCGATCTGGCGCTCGAAGTAGCTGCCCGGGCGGCCGTGGTCGCCCAGGCCGACCGCCTGCGGATCGACCCGGTGCAGCGCGGCGATCACCCGGTTCATCTCGTCGTAGATCGCGCCGCGCTCGGCCGGCGTCATGCCCGGCAGCGTCTGGTCCCACAGCACCCGGCCCTCGACATGCTCCATCAGGTAGAAGGCGCGGCCGATCACCGCCTCGTCCTCGCACAGCAGCAGCATGCGCGGCACCGGCACCTCGGTGGCGGCCAGCGCGCCCATCGCCCGGTACTCGCGCTCGATCGCGTGCGCCGAGGGCAGCAGCTTCGCCGCCGGTCCCGGCTTGGCGCGCATCACCCATTGCCCGGCGGGCGTGTGCAGCCGGAAGGTCGGGTTGGACTGGCCGCCGCTGAACTGCTCGACCTGCAGCGGGCCGTCGAAGCCGTCGAGCCGCCCGCGCAGCCAGGCGGCGAGCGCGTCGGCGTCGAAGGCATGCTGCGGGGCCACCGGGCGGGTGGTCGGGGCGGAAGAGGTCATCGCAGGCATCTCCTGGCAGGGGCGGAATCGGGGCGTTCGGCGTTCAGCGCTCGGCGATCGCCATCAGCTTCTCGCGCGAGAGCACCACCAGCCGGGTCGGCTCGACCCGCACCGCGCCCTCGCGCTCGAAGCCCTTGAGCTCCTGGTTGACCCGCTGGCGCGAGGCGCCGACCAGCTGCGCCAGGTCTTCCTGCGCCAGCTGCAGGCCGATGCGGATCTCCTCGCCGTAGCTGATGCCGTAGCTGCGCGACAGGTGCAGCACCTGCTTGGCCAGCCGGGCCGACAGCGGCCGGGTGTTGAGGTCCTCGAAGGAGGCGAACATCAGCCGCAGCCGGCGGCAGTTCAGCCGCAGCAGCGCCTCCGACAGCTCCGCATGGCGCGAGAGCAGGTCGAAGAAGTCGTGCTTGCGCACGATCAGCAGCGTGCTCGGGCCGTGCGTGGTCGCGTCATGCGTGTGCGGCAGGCCGTCGAACAGCGAGATGTCGCCGAACCAGGTGCCGGGCTCGACATAGGTCAGCGTGATCTGCTTGCCCGACATCGACACCGAGCTGGCGCGCACCGCGCCGCTGGCCACCGCCACCCAGTCGGTGGCCGGCGCGCCGCGGGTGCCGATCTGGATGCCGTCCGGATAGCGGCGGATGATGGTGCGGCTGATGATGTCGTGGCGCAGCGCCGGCGACAGCTTGGAGAACCAGGAGCCGGATTCGATGTTCCGGCGTTCCTCGGGGGTCAGGACAGGGGTGGTCATCGCGTCGTCAGGCCGCCGGCGTACTGCGCCAGCAGCCTTTCCATCGTGGTGGTGCGTTCGTCGGGCTGCAGCCAGTCGGTGGGCGAGAGGTTGACGGCGCGCAGCACCGCATCCTGTCCGCCGGGGCCGAGATCGACGATGTTGATGCAGGCCGGCGACTGTTCCAGCCGGCCGAGAAAGGCGCGGCCGCCGCACAGCCAGCCCGACAGCAGCGCGCGGTTGACGCCGCCGTGCAGCACCAGCAGCGCGGTCTGCCAGCCGGCGTCGTCCTGCAGCCGAGCCATCGCCGGCAGCACCCGGTCGAGCAGCGCGCCGATCGTCTCGCCGCCGAGAAAGGCGCGCTGCTCGATCGTCTTCGTTCCTGTCTCGCCGGATGCTGGCGCGAACGCGCCGGTGAAGGCCTCGCGCAGCTGCTCCGGCGCCAGGCTGGAGAGCCGGCCCGGGCGGATCTCCTCGAAGTCCGGCTCGATGTCGATCGACCGGCCGGACTGGCCGCAGGCGGCCAGCACCCGGCGCGCGGTCTCGAGCGTGCGCGGCAGGCCGCTGACGACGGCCCGGTCGAAGACCACGCCGGCCGCGGCGAACAGCGCGCCGGCCGCATCGGCCTGGGCGCGTCCGGCCGCGTTCAGCGGCACCTCGTGCGGGGGCAGCGGCGTGCCGTCGGGCAGGAAATAGTCGACCGCCCCGTGCCGCATCAGATAGAGGCGGCGACGGGGCGGCGGGGTGAAGAGATCGGCGGCATTCGGCATGGGCGCCGATTCTGGCACGCAAAAAAGAACGATCGTTCGTTCTTTCTGGCGCAAACGGTTCCGATCAGATCAGGACTTTCCCTCAGGCCAGCGGACCGCGCGGGACCAGATGCTGGCGCAGCCGCGCCAGCGCCCGTTCGAGCGTCTCGTCGCGCTTGGCGAAGCACAGCCGCGTGAACTGCTGGTCGTGCCCGTCCGGGTAGAAGGCCGACAGCGGAATGGCGGCCACGCCCACCTCGCGGGTCAGCCATTCGCAGAAGGCGGCCTCCGGCAGCGCGGCGATCTCCGGCGCCAGGCCGGCGTAGCTGACGCACTGGAAGTAGGTGCCTTCGCAGGGCAGCAGCGCCAGTCCGGTGCCGGCCAGACCGGCGCGGAACAGGTCGCGCTTCCTCTGGTAGAAGGCCGGCAGCTCAAGGCAGGGCGCCGCATCCGCCATGAAGGCCGCCAGCGCGTGCTGCATCGGCGTGTTGACGGTGAAGACGTTGAACTGGTGGACCTTGCGGAACTCGGCCATCAGCGCCGCCGGCGCGGCGACGAAGCCGACCTTCCAGCCGGTGACATGGCAGGTCTTGCCGAAGCTGGAGATCAGCACGCCGCGCTCGGCCAGCGCCGGATGGCGCGCGATGCTCTGGTGCGTCGCGCCGTCGTAGACCATGTGCTCGTAGACCTCGTCGGCCAGCACCAGGATGTCGGTGGGCGCCAGCAGCGCGGCGAGCTGCTGCATCTCGGCCTCGGTCCAGACGGTGCCGGTCGGGTTGTGCGGCGTGTTGACCAGGATGGCGCGCGTCCGGGGCGTGATCGCCGCGGCGATGGCGGCGAAGTCGGGGCGGAAGCGGCCCGGCGTCAGCGCCACATGCACCGCGCGCGCGCCCGCCAGCAGGATCGAGGGCTCGTAGCTGTCGTAGCAGGGATCGAGCACGATCACCTCGTCGCCCGGATGCACCAGCGCGAGCACCGCGGTCAGGATCGCCTGGGTGGCGCCGGCGGTGATGGTGATTTCCAGGCCGGGGTCGTAGGTGCGGCCGTGCAGCGCGGTGATCTTCGCGGCGATCGCCTCGCGCAGCGCCGGCACGCCGGCCATCGGCGGGTACTGGTTGTGGCCGGCGTCGAGCGCGTCCTTCACCGCCTGCATCAGCCGCGGGTCGCCGTCGAAGTCCGGGAAGCCCTGGCCGAGATTGACCGCGCCGTGCTGCTGCGCCAGCGCACTCATCGTGGTGAAGATGGTCGTGCCGACCGCAGGCAGGCGGCTGGTGAGGGCGGGCGTGGGCATCGGGGGTCTCCAGGGCAAGGACGGTGGGCAGGACTCAGAGGCCGTCGCTGGCGGCGGGCTGGTCGAGGCTCTGGCCGAGCATCGCGCGCTCGATCAGCGGCCGGCTCAGCCGCTCCGACAGCAGCTCGGCGAAGGTGTAGACGAAGTTGCGCAGGTAGGCGCCGCGCTTGAAGGCGATGCGCGCGACATTCGGGCCGAACAGATGGCCGACCGGCCGCGCGGTCAGGTCGCCGCCGGGGGCGCACAGCACATCGTCGAGCACCGCCATCTCGGCGACGATGCCCACGCCCAGACCCAGTCGGACATAGGTCTTGATGACGTCCGAGTCGATCGCCTCCAGCACGAAGCTGGGCTTGAGGCCGCGCTGCTCGAAGGCGGCATCGATGCGCGAGCGGCCGGTGAAGGACGGGTGATAGGAGATCAGCGGCTCGGCGGCGAGCTGCTCCAGCGTCGGGCGCTCCAGCCGCGCCAGCGGGTGGCCGACCGGCAGCACCGCGACATGGCGCCACTCGTAGCAGGGCAGCGTCACCAGGTCGTCGTACTGGGTCAGCCGCTCGGTGGCCATGCCGATCTCGGCCGCGTCGTCGAGGATCATCTGCGCCACATCCTCGGGCGTGCCCTGGTGCAGGCTGACCGCGACCTTGGGGTAGCGCGAGCGCAGCGCCGCCACCGGCGTGGGCAGCACATAGCGCGCCTGGGTGTGGGTGGCGGCGATCGACAGCGTGCCGGCCTCCTGGCGCGAGTAGTCCTCGCCGATGCGCTTGAGGTTGGCGACCTCGCGCATGATGATCTCGATCGACTGCAGCACCTGGCGGCCCGGCTCGGTCACGCGGCGCAGCCGCTTGCCGTGGCGCGCGAAGATGTCCACGCCCAGTTCCTCCTCGAGCTCGAGAATGGCCTTGGAGATGCCGGGCTGTGAGGTGTGCAGCGCGCGCGCGGTCTCGGTCAGGTTCAGGTTGCGCCGTGCGGCCTCCTGGACGAAGCGGAACTGGTGCAGGTTCATGCGGCCGGCTCTTCCGCGGGGGGGGCGTCGACCAGCGTCAGCGCGGCCTGCGCGATCGCGCGGCTGATGGCCTCGGTCTCGCCGATCGCGGCGGTGTCGCGGATCGTCACCGCCGGCAGCTGCGCGCGCAGGCCGGCCAGCAGCTCGGGCAGGTCGCGGCGCACATGGCCGCCGGCGCCCAGGAACAGCGGCACCACGGTGATCAGGGTGCAGCCCTGCGCGGCCAGCGCGTGCGCGGCCGCGTCCAGGCGCGGCTCCATCAGCTCGAGATAGGCCAGCGCGACCGGGCGGCCGCCCGCGGCCTCGCGCATGCGCGCGGCGATGGTCTCGAAGGGGCGCGCCCAGGCGGGGTCGCGGGCGCCGTGGGCGAACAGCAGGATGCCTTGCATCGGAAGTCTCCGGACAGGTGGGACGCGGGGAGGAACACGGGGAGGTGCACGCGGAGGAAATGCGACCTCAGCGGTAGCGCACCAGCCAGCTGAAGGCCGCCAGCGACATCAGCAGGTAGACCACGCTGGGCACGCTGGCGGCCAGCCAGGGCGTCCAGTCGTGCAGCAGGCCCAGATGGCCGCTGACATTGTTGAGCAGCACGAAGCTGATGCCCAGCAGGATGCCGCCGAAGACCTTCAGCGGCACGCCGCCGGCACGGGCGTGCAGATAGGCGAAGGGCAGCGCCAGGCCCAGCATCACCAGGCAGGCGAAGGGGTAGAGCGCCTTCTTCCAGAACTGGATCGCATGGCGCTGGGCGGTCTGCTCATGGTCGGACAGGTGGCTCATGTAGGTCCACAGCGCCGCGGTCGACATGGTGCGCAGCGGCAGCACCGCGGCCGAGACCACCTCGCGGGTCAGCGTCGAGGGCCAGTCGAGCGTGGCATGGCGGCGGTCGGGCTGCAGCGCTGGCGTGGCGTCGGCCGCCCACTGCGACACCAGCACGCCTTCGAGCCGCCAGGTGCCGTCGGCGCCGACCTGCGCGCGCTCGGCGGTGGTGCGGGTGCGCAGCTCGCCCTTCGGTCCGAACTCGAGAATGCGCACCCGCTCGAGCTCGCCCTCGTCGGGGGCTGCACCGATGCTGATGGTGAAGCGGTGCTCGCCGTCGGCCTCGGTGCGGCTGTCGCGCAGCCACAGGCCGCCGCGTCCGACCGACAGCCCGCCGTGGCGGCGCGACTCGATCACGGTGGCCTGCGCATCGCACCAGGGCGCGACATAGTCGCCGACGACGAAGGTCAGCGCCGCCATCACCAGCCCGAGCCGGGCCAGCAGCCACAGCGCGCGCCCCGGCCCCAGGCCGCCGGTGCGCAGGATGGTGAACTCGCTCGACTGCGCCAGCCGGGCCAGCGCGTAGATCGCGCCGATCAGCAGCGCGATCGGCATCAGCTCGTAGAGATGGCCGGGCAACTGCAGCACGCACACCAGCAGCGCCTGCTCGAGGCGGTAGTCGCGCCCGATCGCGTCGAGCTCGCCCACCAGGTCGATGAAGAAGAACAGGCCGAGAAAGGCCAGCGTGACGAACAGCGTCGCGCCGAGGATCTCGCGGTAAAGCAGCCGCCGGACGGTGCGCATGGGGTGTTCAGGAAGTCGGTGAAGGGGAGCGATGCCAGGGCAGGCGCGGCAGGTTCGAGCCTGCCACCCGCCAGCGCAGCAGCGCCAGCGCGCCGGCCAGCATCGAGCCGTGCACCGCCAGCAAGGCGCCCGCGGCCGGCAGCCGGCCGTTGGCCACCCAGGCCTGGCTCAGCGAGACCAGGTTGAAATAGACGACGAAGCCCAGCAGCGCGACCATCAGCACCCAGTTGTTGCCGCCGCGCGGCCCGCCCGAGGCCAGGCCGATGCCCCACAGCAGCAGGTTGAAGGCGGCCAGGATCATGCCCAGGCGCCAGACCAGCTCGCCGCGGCTGCGGGCCTGGTCCGAGCGCAGCAGCGTCAGCGTGTCCTGCGCCTTCGGGGGCAGCTCGGCCAGCGGCCCGGCGCTTTTCTCGCCGATGCGCACCACATAGCGCTCGAAGCGCGCGATGGTGCGGGTGCCGCCCTCGACATCGAGATCGGTGCGCGCGCCGTTCGACAGCACCAGCTCGCGCTGGCCGTCCTCGCGCGGCTCGATGCGTCCGGCCTGGGCGGTGGTCACCGACTCGCCGTCCTCGCGCTGGTCGAGAATGAAGATGTTGCGCCCGTCGCTGCTGTCGGCCGACTGCTTGTCGAGAAAGAACACCCGCCTGCCGTCGCTGGAGGTCTGGAACTGGCCCGGCGCGACCCGCGACAGGTCGGAGCGGCGCTCGTAGCGGTCGCGCAGCTCGGTGGTGTTGCGGTTGGCCCAGGGCCAGACCAGCAGCATCAGCGCCGTCACCGCCACCAGCACCGGCACCGCGAAGCGCAGCACCGGCCGCACGAAGCGCGCGATCGACACGCCGCTGCTGAACCAGACCGCCATCTCGCTGTCGCGGTACATGCGCGTGAGCACCGACACCACCGCGACGAACAGCGACAGGCTCAGCATCGTCGGCAGCTGCGCCAGCGCGATGTAGCCCAGCAGCAGCACGACATCCTGCGGCGAGACCTTGCCGCCGGCGGCCATGCCGAGGGTGCGGATCAGCATCATCGTCAGCACGATCGTCAGGATGACGATCAGCGTGCCGCCGAAACTGCGGGAAAGATCCTTGCGTAGGGTGGAATCGAATAACATCGGCGCGTCTTGGAACAGCGCGGAATTATGGACGTTCGAACTCTCGTGGCGGAATCGCCGGACTTTTCGCAACTCGACCGCGAGGCGCTGGTCGTGGTCGTGCCCCCGGATCGTGCCCAGTGGCAGCTCGACGCGGCGCTGTGCGCGCTGCTCGACGAGGCGGTGGCCGCCGGCGATCTGGCGCTCAAGCCGGGTCGCACGCTCTACATGCATCGGCCGGCCGGCCTGAAGGCCGCGCGGCTGGCGGTCGCGGTGGCGGCCGACGGCAGTGCCCGCGCCTGGAAGAAGGCGCTGGCCGCGGGTCTGGGCCTGATCAAGGGCGGCGGCGCCAGCCGCGCCGCGCTGGTCTGGGCCGGCGCGGGCCAGCCCGACGCCGCGATGGCCGAAGCCGCTGCCTGCGTGGCCTCCGATCTGGTCTATGTCTACCGTCTGACCAAGCCGAGCGCGCCGGAGGCCCCGCGCCTGGGCGCGGTCGAGCTGGTCTGCGCCACCGCCGCCGAGGCCGAGGTGTCCGCCGGCCTGGCGCGCGGCGCGGCGATCGCCGCCGGCGTCGAGCTGGCGCGCGAGGTCGCCAACCGTCCGGCCAATCACTGCACGCCCTCGCATCTGGCCGACGAGGCCCGCGCGCTGGCGAAGATGAAGGGCGTCAAGGCCGAGATCCTCGAGCGCAAGGAGATCGAGGCGCTGGGCATGGGCTCCTTCCTGGCGGTGGCCCAGGGCTCGGCGGAGCCGCCGCGCTTCATCGTGCTGAAGTACCAGGGCGCGGGCAAGAAGGACGCGCCGGTGGTGCTGGTCGGCAAGGGCATCACCTTCGACACCGGCGGCATCTCGATCAAGCCGGCCGCCGACATGGACGAGATGAAGTTCGACATGGGCGGCGCCGCCAGCGTGCTGGGCACCTTCCGCGCGGTGGCCGCGCTGCGCCCGAAGGTCAATCTGATCGGTCTGATCCCGACCTGCGAGAACATGCCCGACGGCCGCGCGGTCAAGCCCGGCGACGTGGTCACCTCGATGTCGGGCCAGACCATCGAGATCCTCAACACCGACGCCGAGGGCCGGCTGATCCTGTGCGACGCACTGACCTATGCCGAGCGCTTCAAGCCGGCGGCGGTGGTCGACATCGCGACGCTGACCGGTGCCTGCATCATCGCGCTGGGTCATCACCACGCCGGTCTCTTCAGCCCGGACGACGCGCTGGCCGACACGCTGCTGGCCGCAGGCCGCGCCGCGCAGGACACCGCCTGGCGCCTGCCGCTCGACGAGGAGTACGACGAGGCGCTCAAGAGCAACTTCGCCGACATGCCCAACGTCGGCCCGCGTGCCGGCGGATCGATCACCGCAGCCAAGTTCCTGCAGCGCTTCGCCAAGGCCTACCGCTGGGCGCATCTGGACGTGGCGGGTGTCGCCTTCCGCAGCGGCGCGGCCAAGGGCGGCACCGGTCGCCCGGTGCCGCTGCTGACGCACTTCGTGCTGTCGCAGGCCCAGTGAGCGCGGGCGCCGTGATGCCGGCGGTCGCCTTTCACTTCAACGTGCCCGAGCGGCGTGGCTACGTCTGCCGGCTGCTGCGCAAGGCCTGGCGCAGCGGCGCGCGGGTGGTAGTGACCGGCGAGGCGGCGATGCTGGCCGAGGTCGACCGGCTGCTGTGGACCTTCGAGCCGCTGGAGTTCGTGCCGCACTGGCGTGGCGCAGGCGTCGACGCGGTGCCGGAGCGGCTGCGCGAGACGCCGGTGCTGCTGCTGGAGCAGCACAGCCCGGCGCTCGGCCATGACGTGCTGGTCAATCTCGGTCACGAGGTGCCGCCGGACTGGCAGCGGTACCGGCGTGTCATCGAGGTGGTCAGCCGCGACGAGTTCGATCGCGACCGCGCGCGTGCACGCTGGCGCCACTACGGCGCCGCCGGTGCCGCCATCGAGAAGCACGAGGCGGGGGGCGCATGAGCCCGACCGGTGTGCCGCCGCGCGTCGCGCCGCCCGAGGTGCCGGTCCTCACCGAGGTGGTGCTGCCAGCGCGCCCCGAGGTCGTGCCGCAGGAGCCGCCGCTGGTGGCGGGTGTCTCCGGCGCGCTGCCTGCGGCCGAGGCGGTGGCGGTCGCGCTGGCGATCGAGTCGGGTCGCAGCCCGCTGCCCGCGGGGGCTCCGGCGATGGCCGTCGCTGCGCCGTCGCCACCCGTGGCCGCAGCGCTGCCGGCCGATCTGCAGGAGCAGATCGTGCTGCAGGTGCTCGGCGACATGCAGCGCCAGGTCGACCGGCTGCTGGAGTTCCGCCTGCGCGAAAGCCTGGCGCCGGTGCTCGAGCGCCTGGCCGACAGCCTGGTCGACGAGGTCCGCGAGCAGCTTGCGCTCACGCTGCGCGATGTGGTGCGCCGTGCGGTGGCCCAGGAGCTGGCGCGGCATCGCTCGCGCTGAAGTCTCCGGCCGTCATCCGGATCGGCTGCTCTGCCGTTGTCTGAGGGCTTACCCGCGAACTTGATCCAGCCGCTGGAGAGCGGTCCGGATTTGGGTTAAGTTTTCTGCCTGTCATTCCCCATCATTCGCAACCCTGGAGTTCTGATCCATGAATCACAAGCTCAATGTCGCTCTCGCTGGCCTGGCGCTGCTGGCTGCCGCAGGTTCTGCCTCGGCTCAGGAAGTGGTCAAGATCGGCCATGTGGGCCCGACGAGCGGCGGCATCGCGCACCTGGGCAAGGACAACGAGAACGGCGCGCGCATGGCCGTGGACGAGCTCAATGCCAAGGGCGTGACGATCGGCGGCAAGAAGGTGAAGTTCGAGCTGCTGGCCGAGGACGACGGCGGCGACCCGAAGCAGGGCACGGCCGCGGCGCAGAAGCTGGTGGACTCGAAGGTCGCCGGCGTGGTGGGCCACCTGAACTCGGGCACCTCCATCCCGGCATCGAAGATCTACAGCGACGCGGGCATTCCGCAGATCTCGCCGTCGGCGACGAACCCGAAGTACACCCGCCAGGGCTTCAAGACGACCTTCCGTCTGGTGGCGGACGATGTTCACCTGGGCGGCACGCTGGGCAAGTACGCGGTGACGCAGCTCAAGGGCAAGTCGATCGCGGTGATCGATGACCGCACGGCCTACGGCCAGGGCGTGGCCGACGAGTTCGAGAAGGGCGTGAAGGCGGCCGGCGGCAAGACGGTGGCGCGCGAGTTCACCAACGACAAGGCGACGGACTTCACCGCGATCCTGACCAACCTGAAGGCGAAGAAGCCGGACATCGTGTTCTTCGGCGGCATGGACGCGGTGGCGGGCCCGATGATCCGCCAGATGAAGCAGCTGGGCATCAAGGCGAAGTTCATGGGCGGCGACGGCATCTGCTCGGGCGAGCTGCCCAAGCTGTCGGGCGGCGCGATGGAGGACAGCCAGGTGGTGTGCGCCGAGGCCGGCGGCGTCGAAGGCGAGCAGAAGAAGGGCATGGACGAGTTCAAGGCCCGCTTCAAGACGAAGTTCAACGCCGACGTGCAGATCTACGCGCCGTATGTGTACGACTCGGTGAACGTGCTGGTGGCGGCGATGGAGAAGGCCGGCTCGAGCGATCCGGTCAAGTACCTGCCGGTGCTGGCCAAGACGACGGGCTACAAGGGCGTGACCGGCACGATCACCTTCGACGAGAAGGGCGACATCAAGAACGGCGCGCTGACGATGTTCACCTACAAGGGCGGCAACCGCGAGCAGATCGCGGTGGTGCGCTGAGCGTCGGACTGCCGGTGTCGGGCGGATCTGCGGTCCGCAGCGGTCACGGCAACAGCAACGACAACGAGGGGGCTTCGGCCCCCTTTTTCATGGCGCTCTTTTCAATCCGAAATTTCTCATGCTAGAATGCATGTCTTTCCGGAGAGGTGGATGAGCGGTTTAAGTCGCACGCCTGGAAAGCGTGTGTGGGTTAATACCCACCGCGGGTTCGAATCCCGCCCTCTCCGCCATAACAAGTGAACGCCCGAAAAGCCTTGTGAATCAACAAGTTAGCTTCTCGGGCGTTTCTACTTTCAATCCCGTTGTTCCCCCGCGCTATCGGCGTGCAGAGGAGCGGCCGATCGGGCTGGCACGAGCGCAGCCAGCACTAACCCCGGCGCCTGCCGGGTCAGCACGCAGCTGAAGGCGGAGTTTGCCGCCAGCGGTCGCGCCCATGGCCGCAGCCTGGGGGCGCTGCGGCGCACACAGAACCAGAACCTGGCTGGCGTGTCGGGCGCGCTCACTGCCCCGGATTGAGGCCGGGCAGGAACTCGATGCCGGTGCGCCTGACCAGCTCCGCATAGCTGATCGGGCGCGGGAAGGATGCATCGTCGCGGTTGTCGATCCAGTAGGCCCAGGCGCGGTTCTCGGCCTCGTCGTAGACCAGCTTGTAGAGCTGCGACGGCACCCAGACCTGGTTGTCGCCGATGGTGCGCGGCCGCTTCGGAAACATCGGGCCGGTGTAGACCTGGACCGCGCCCTTGCTGCGCATCACGTACTTGCGGGTGGCCTGCTCGATGTCGGCCCAGGGGCCGCGGTTGTTCTGCTGCGCCTGCGGCACCATGTTGGCCATCGAGAAGCTCTGCGCCATCGCCTGCGCGGTGGGCATGTCGGCCGCCGGGGCCATGTGGCCTCGGTCGAAGCCGGAGTTGCGGTAGTCGTCCGGCGTGGCCCGGTCGGCCGAGGGCAGGCGGGCCTCCGGATAGAAGCGGTTGGTGCGCTCCTCGCCGCGCGCGTCCTGCAGCTGGCGCCGTGTCAGCCGCTCGATCACCAGCACCGGCGTGCGGCTCTGGCCGGAGTGAATGACCGCGAAGGCATCGAAGCACAGCTCGCGCAGCCGGCGCTGCGGGCTGAGGTCGATGCGTGGCAGCACGCTCTTCTGCGGGAAGAACTGCGGGCAGCGGCTGCTGCTGCCAGGATAGCCCAGCGGGCCCCCGGCGGCGGGCGCGGCAGGGGGCGTCGCCTCGCCCGACTGTGGCAGCAGGGACTTCAGATAAGAGGTCAGATCGGTGTTCGACAGCAGCAGTGCAACAACGCTGGCAATGCTGGCCAAGGTGATGGGGCGGGGGCGGAGCAGGGACACGTCGGAACAGGAAATGGACCTGAAGATTCGATGAAGGGTTGTGACACTAACCGAAGTCGACGCGGAACACCGCTCAGATCGGGGAGTCGACTCCTGCCTGTCGCTGCTAACGTCCTGCGCATGAACGATTCCTCGATCCCGTCCCGTCTGCTGCGCGTCTGCGCGATGCCTGTGCTGCTGGCGCTGGCTCAGGCCACGGCCGCGGTGCCGGCGCTGGCCGCCAGCACCGCGGCGTCTTCGGCGCTCGACAGCGCCTCCTCGTCGGTCGGCAGCCTGTCGACCTCGATCGGCCAGTCCAGCCGAAGCTCGTCGGGCGGCGATCTGGCCGCCGGCGACTGGCGGGTGACCGATGTCGCCGAGCTGGCGCCTGACGCCGCCGAGCCCGGGCGCGCGCTGCTGGCGCTGACGCTGCAGGCCGAGCCCGGCGGCGCCGAGCTGGTGCTGAAGCTGCCGCGCGTGCTGGCCGAGCGCCAGGCACTGGACACCGGTGTGCTGCTGAACGTGCGCCGTCAGGGCTGGGGCTTCGAGCTGGCCCGTGCCGGTGCCGCCGAACCCTTCTTCCTGGTGCTGGACGACATGCGCCACCGCGAGCTCGGCTCGCGCCCGGTCACGCTGTGATCCGGGCCGCGGCCTGGCCGCTGGCGCTGCTGATCCCGCTGCTGCTGCTGGCGCTGCCGGCCCGGGCGGATCTGCTGCGGCCGTGCGCGGTCGCGCCGGATCCGGGGCCGCGCGCCATCGGCCGGATGCTGATGCTGGCCGAGCGGGTGCGCAGCACGCTGGAATCCTCCGGGCGCCGGGTCGCGCTGGTGTCGCGCGCCGGTCTTGACCTGGATCGCATCGGCCACCGCTTCTCGCATGCCGGCTTCAGCGTGCGTGCCAGCGCCGACGGGCCGTGGTCGGTGCGCCAGCTCTATTACGCCTGCGAGGAGGGCCGCTCGCGCCTGTTCGACCAGGGGCTGGCCGGCTTCCTGGCCGGTGCCGAGCGGCCTGAGCGCGGCCATCTGTCGGTGGTGCTGCTGCCGCGGGAGGCCCGTGCCGACGAGGCCGCGCTGGAGACGGCGCTGCTCGATGCCGGCCGCTCGCTCGAGGTGCTGGGCGCGGTCTACAGCCCCAATGCGCACGCCTTCTCGACCCGCTACCAGAACTGCAACCAGTGGGCGATCGAGCTGATCGCGGCCGCCGGTGGCGCCGGTCCCGGGCGCGAGGCCGCGCAGGCCTGGCTGCGCCGCACCGGCTACCAGCCCAGCCGCATCGAGCTGCCGCTCTGGGCGGTCGACCTCACGCGCCTGGTGCCCTGGCTGCACCATGACGACCATCCAGCCGAAGATCTTGCCGCCGGGCGAATGCAGGTCAGCCTGCCGGCGGCGCTCGAGGACTTCCTGCGCCAGCGCTGGCCTGCGGCCGAGCGGCTGGCCTTCTGCCATGCCGGCGCCCGTGGCGTGCTGCGCCGGGGCTGGGCGCCGCTGAGCGACGACTGCATGCCGGAGCCGGGTGACGAGGTGTTCGCGCTGGAGTGACGGCCCGCTTCTTCGGCCGCGTGGCTCAGGCCGCCTCCATCGCCTCGATCTGCTCGCCGATCTCCAGCCACTCCATCTCGAGCGTCTCGATGCGATCGGCAAGCTCCTTGAGGCGGCGGCCCTGATCGGCGCGCTCGGCCGGGCTCAGGTCCGGGCGGGCCATCGCCTCCAGGAGCGCGGCATGTTCGGCCTGGGCCTTCTCCAGCGCCTGCTCGGCCTGCTGCTGGCGCTTCTTCAGCGGCCGGGTCAGCTCGGCGAGCTTCATGCGGGCGGCTGCCTGGGCCTTGCGCTCGTCGCGGCTGGACGGTGCGGCCGGCCCTGCGGCGGCCGGCTGGCTGACGGCGCGGGCCTGCTCCTGCGCGGCGCGGTCTTCCTCGCGGGCGCGCCGGGCGATCTCGCGGCTCTGCTCGAGCAGCCATTTCTGGTAGTCGTCCAGATCGCCGTCGAAGGGCTCGACCTGGCCGCCGGTCACCAGCCAGAACTCGTCGCAGACCTCGCGCAGCAGCGCGCGGTCGTGGCTGACCAGCATCACCGTGCCCTCGTACTCGTTGAGCGCCATGCTCAGCGCCTCGCGGGTGGTGAGGTCGAGGTGGTTGGTCGGCTCGTCGAGCAGCAGCAGGTTGGGGCGCTGCCAGACCAGCATCGCCAGCACCAGGCGCGCCTTCTCGCCGCCCGAGAGCGAGCCGACTTCCTGATTGACCATGTCGCCGACGAAGCGGAAGCGCCCGAGGAAGTCGCGCAGCTCCTGCTCGCGCGCCTGCGGGCTGACCTCCCTGGCCAGGCGGATCATGTGCGCCAGCGGCCCCTCCTCGGGCCGCAGCACATCCATTTCCTGCTGCGCGAAGTAGCCGATCGCCAGGCCCTTGCCCTCCTGGACCCGGCCCGACAGGCGCGGGAGCGCCCCGGCCAGCGTCTTGACCAGCGTCGACTTGCCCTGGCCGTTGGCGCCCAGGATGCCGATGCGCTGGCCCGGCAGCACCGATTTCGTCACGCCGCGCACGATCGCCGTCTCGCCGTAGCCGACCTCGACCGCATCCATCACCAGCATGGGGTTGGGCAGGCTCAGCGGTTCGCGGAAGGAGAACTCGAAGTCGGCGGCGGTCAGCACCGGCGCGAGCTTCTCCATGCGGGCCAGCGCCTTGACCCGGCTCTGCGCCTGCTTGGCCTTGGTCGCCTTGGCCTTGAAGCGGTCGATGAAGCGCTGCAGCTGCGCCACCTTCTCCTGCTGGCGGCTGTAGGCGGCCTGCTGCTGCAGCATGCGCTCGGCGCGCATCGACTCGAAGGTGGTGTAGTTGCCGCCATAGCGGGTCACCCGGGCCTCGTCCAGGTGCAGCGTGACCCGGGTCACCGTGTCGAGGAACTCGCGGTCGTGGCTGATGACCAGCATCGTGCCCTCGAAGCGCAAGAGCCAGGCCTCCAGCCAGACCAGCGCGTCCAGGTCCAGGTGGTTGGTGGGCTCGTCGAGCAGCAGCAGGTCGCCCGGGCACATCAGCGCGCGCGCGAGCTGCAGCCGCATGCGCCAGCCGCCCGAGAAGCTGTTGACCGGCAGATCCAGCTGGCTGACCCGGAAGCCCAGGCCGAGCAGCAGCGCCTGCGCACGCGAGCGGGCGTCGAAGGCGCCGGCTTCGGCCAGGCGCGCATGGGCCTCGCCGATGGCGTGGCCGTCGCCGCTGGCCTCGGCCTGGGCCAGCGCGGTGCGCGCGGCCATCAGCGGCGCGTCGCCCTCGAGCACGAACTCGGTCGCGCCGGTCTCGGTCTCGGGCATGTTCTGCGCGACCTCGGCGATGCGCCAGCGCGGCGGCATCTCGATGTCGCCGGCGTCCGGGTGCAGCCGGTCGGTCAGCAGCGCGAACAGCGAGGACTTGCCCGCGCCGTTGCGCCCGACCAGCGAGGCCTTCTCGCCGGGCTGGAGCGTGAACGAGGTGTCGTCGAGCACGAGCTTCGTGCCGCGACGCAGCGTGATGTTCTTGAACTGGAGCATGGGAAAGTCGGGTTCAGCGCTGATCGGCGACGAGCTTCAGCGCCGAGAGCGTGTCGGCCAGGTCGATGACCGCCATCGCGTAGTAGGCCGACCAGTTGTAGCGGGTGATCGTCCAGAAGTTGCCGGTGCCGGCCACGAAGGAGGGCGGCTCGACGCCGTTGCGCAGCTCCACCAGCGCGAGCGGGCCGGCGAACTGCTGTCCTGCCGGGCTGAGCGTGGCGCCGCGCGCGGCCATGTCCGCCGCCTTGAAGCTGGGCAGGATGTCGGGCGCCAGCAGCGCCTCGCGATCCGGACCCTCGGGCGGCGGCAGCACGTCGAAATGGGTCGGCAGATCGCGCTGCCAGCCATGCACCGACAGGAAGTTCGCCACGCTGCCGACCACATCGGCGATGCTGCGGTGCAGGTCGACGCGGCCGTCCTCGTCGAAGTCGACCGCGAACTTCAGCCAGGAGCTGGGCATGAACTGCGGCATGCCCAGCGCGCCGGCATAGGAGCCGCGGATCGTCATCACGTTGACCCGGTCGCGCGCGGCCAGCACGAACAGGGCTTCGAGCTCGTCGCGGAAGAAGGCCGAGCGGTCGCTGCGCCCGCGCGGAAAATCGAAGGCCAGCGTCGAGAGCGCGTCGATCGCGCGGAAGCCCCCGGTCTGGCGGCCGTAGATCGTCTCCACGCCGATGATCGCCACGATCACCGCGGCCGGAACGCCCCAGCGCGCCTCGGCCGCAGCCAGCACCGCCTC
Source organism: Sphaerotilus sp. FB-3 (assembly GCF_023706025.1). Taxonomy (NCBI): domain Bacteria; kingdom Pseudomonadati; phylum Pseudomonadota; class Betaproteobacteria; order Burkholderiales; family Sphaerotilaceae; genus Sphaerotilus; species Sphaerotilus sp. FB-3. Next base: position 87,374 of record NZ_BQWE01000010.1, read on the forward strand.
GTTGTCGCGCCAGAACTTCACGCCCTCGCGCACCCGCAGCGTGTCGAGAAAGCGCGAGCGGTAGACCTTCCAGTTCTTCGCCGCCGGACTGGCTGCCGGCATGATCAGCCGCGCGACCTGCGGCTGGTAGCGCGCGTCGGCCAGCGCGGTGGTGACCACCTCGTCGTCGAGCTGGGGATGGCGGCTGACGAGCTGGCGCACGAAGGCGGAAACATCCTCGCGGCCTTCGTAGCCGGGCGGCGGCGAGGGCACGGTCTGGGCGGTGGCCAGGGCCGGGGCGACCGCCAGGGCGGCAGCCGCGGTGGCGAGCCGCGCCGTCAGGCGGCGGCGCATCGGGTTCGGGGTTGCTGACATGGCGTGATTGTCGCCGCTGGCGCTAAGCTGCGCCGTGCACCCACCTGAGGAGACCCCGATGAACAACAGCCAGGACAGCCTGTCCGACCCGATCCTGCTGAGCCAGCGCGACGCGCATGGCGTCGTCACGCTGACACTGAACCGCCCCGACGCCTTCAACGCGCTGTCGGAGGCGATGCTGGCGGCGCTGCAGTCCGAACTCGACGCGCTGGCCGGCGACGAGACGCTGCGCGCGGTGGTGCTGGCCGCCTCCGGCCGGGCCTTCTGCGCCGGCCATGACCTGAAGGAAATGCGCGCCGAGCCCACGCTGGACTACTACCGCGATCTGTTCGGCCGCTGCGGCCGGGTCATGACGGCGATCCAGCGCCTGGCCGTGCCGGTGATCGCGAAGGTCCAGGGCGTGGCCACCGCCGCCGGCTGCCAGCTGGTGGCGGCCTGCGACCTCGCGGTGGCCGTCGACCGCGCGCGCTTCGCGGTCAGCGGCGTCAACCTGGGCCTGTTCTGCGCCACGCCCGGCGTGGCGCTGTCGCGCAACGTGCCGCGCAAGCAGGCCTTCGAGATGCTGGTCACCGGCGAGTTCATCTCCGCCGAGGAGGCGCGCCAGCGCGGCCTGGTCAACCGCGTGGTGCCGGCCGAGGCGCTGGACGCCGAGGTCGCCCGGCTGGTCGACAGCATCCTGGCCAAGCCGCGCACCGCCATCGCGATGGGCAAGGCGCTGTTCTACCGCCAGCTCGAGATGGGTCAGGAGGCCGCCTACCAGAGCGCGGTGCAGACCATGGCCTGCAACATGATGGACGACAGCGCGCTCGAGGGCGTGCAGGCCTTCATCGACAAGCGCCCGCCGGCCTGGGCCCGCCCGGACTGAGACGGCGCCCCTGCGCAGTGGTACGGATCAAGTCCCGGGCACGGATGGCCGAAAGAACCGGCCGTCCCGTCCCCAGGAGTCCACGATGGCGACCGAGCCCGATCTCGTCCACTGCATCTACGCCAGCTCGGCCACCCGGCCCTTCTCGTTCGACCAGCTGGTCGAGCTGCTGGCGGTGGCGCGGCGCAACAACGCCGCACTGGGCGTGACCGGCATGCTGCTGCATGACCGGGGCAGCTTCTTCCAGGTGCTGGAGGGCCCGGCGGCGACGGTCGATGCGCTGTACGCGCGCATCGCCGCCGATGCCCGCCATGCGGAGATCGTGCGCATCATCCATGAGCCGGTTGCGCGGCGCAGCTTCGGCCAGTGGTCGATGGGCTTCGTGCAGGCCGACGACGAGCTGCTGCGCAGCGTCGAGGGCGCCAACGACTTCTTCCGCGGCGGCACCGCGCTGAGCGCGATCGACAGCGGCCGCGCGCGCAAGCTGCTGCAGGCCTTCGGCGCCGGCCGCTGGCGCCGGCGCGACGGCGCCGCCTGAGGTCGACAACCATGGACCGCTCGGCCTTCTCCTTCGCGTTCCAGCCGATCGTGCATGCGCCGAGCGGCCGCGTCTGGTCGCATGAGGCGCTGATCCGCGGTCCGGCGGGCGAGCCGGCCGGGCAGGTGCTGTCCGGGCTGGACGAGCCGGCGCTGCACCGGCTCGACGCGACCGGCCGCGGCCGCGCGATCGACCTGGCGGTGCGGCTCGGGCTGCAGGGGCGGCTCAACCTCAATTTCCTGCCGCGCAGCCTGGGCGAGGACGACGGCATGCTCGAGGCGATGTTTCTCGCCGCGCAGCGCCACGGCCTGCCGCTGGAGCGGCTGGTGCTGGAGGTGACCGAAAGCGAGGCGATCGGCGATCTGGCCGGCTTCGCGCAGCGCATGCGCCGGGTGCGGGCGCTGGGTCTGCAGCTGGCGATCGACGACTTCGGCGCCGGCCACTGCGGGCTGAACCTGCTGGCGGAGTTCCAGCCCGACCTGCTCAAGCTCGACATGGCGCTGCTGCGCGGCATCGAGCGCAGCGGGCCGCGCCAGGCGATCGTGCGCGCGGTGCTCGGCGCCTGTCTCGACCTGGGCATCGAGGCGGTCGCCGAGGGCGTCGAGACGCCCGAGGAATACCGCTGGCTGGCCGGCGAGGGCGTGGAGCTGTTCCAGGGCTACCTATTCGGCCGCCCCGGCTTCGAGGCGCTGCCCGCGCCCCGCCTGCCTCACATGCCGGCGTAGTTCGGACCGCCGCCGCCTTCCGGCGTGACCCAGACGATGTTCTGCGTCGGGTCCTTGATGTCGCAGGTCTTGCAGTGCACGCAGTTCTGCGCGTTGATGACGAGCTTGTCGTGGCCGTTGTCGGTCTTGACGAACTCGTACACGCCGGCCGGGCAGTAGCGTGACTCCGGTCCGGCGTAGACCGCCAGGTTGGTCTCGACCGGCACGCGCGCGTCCTTCAGCGTCAGGTGCGCGGGCTGGTGTTCCTCGTGGTTGGTGTTGGAGACGAACACCGAGCTGAGGCGGTCGAAGGTGATGACGCCGTCCGGCTTCGGGTACTCGATCTTCTCGCACTGGGCGGCCGGCAGCAGGCGGGCGTGGTCCGGCTCGGTGCGGTGGATCGTCCACGGCGGGGCCTCCAGGCCGATCTTGGGCAGCAGCCAGTGCTCGATGCCGGTCATCAGCGAGCCGACCCAGACGCCCTTCTTGAACCACTGCTTGAAGTTGCGCGAGCGGTCCAGCTCCTTGTGCAGCCAGCTCGCCTCGAACGCCTCGGGGTAGGCGTTCAGCTCGTCGCCCTGGCGGCCGGCGGCCAGCGCGTCGAAGGCGGCCTCGGCGGCGAGCATGCCGGTCTTGATCGCGGCGTGGCTGCCCTTGATGCGCGCGGCGTTCAGGTAGCCGGCGTCGCAGCCGATCAGCGCACCGCCCGGGAACACCGTCCTGGGCAGGCTCAGCAGGCCGCCGGCGGTGATCGCGCGTGCGCCGTAGCTCAGGCGCTTGCCGCCCTCGAGGTACTGGCGGATCGACGGATGCGTCTTCCAGCGCTGCATTTCCTCGAACGGGCTCAGCCACGGGTTCTTGTAGTCCAGGCCGACGACAAAGCCCAGCGTGACCTTGTTGCCTTCGAGGTGGTAGAGGAAGCCGCCGCCGTAGGTGTCGGGCTGCATCGGCCAGCCGGCGGTGTGCACCACCAGACCGGGCTGGTGCCTGGCCGGATCGATCTCCCACAGCTCCTTGATGCCGATGCCGTAGCTCTGCGGATCCTTGCCTTCGTCGAGCTGGAAGCGGGCGATCAGCTGCTTGCCCAGATGGCCGCGTGCGCCCTCGGCGAAGAGGGTGTACTTGCCGTGCAGCTCCATGCCGATCTGGAAGGCGTCGCTGGGCTCGCCGTCCTTGCCCACGCCCTGGTTGCCGGTGGCGATGCCCTTGACACTGCCGTCGTCGTTGTAGAGCACTTCGGCCGCTGCGAAGCCGGGAAAGATCTCCACGCCCAGGCCTTCGGCCTGCTCGGCCATCCAGCGCACCACGCTGCCCAGGCTGATGACATAGTTGCCGGCGTTGTGGAAGCAGTCCGGCACCAGGAAGTCGGGCGTCCTGGTGGCGCCCGTCTCGTTCAGGAACAGCACCTGGTCGGCGGTGACCGGCTGGTTCAGCGGCGCGCCGCGCTCCTTCCAGTCCGGGAACAGCTCGTTCATCGCGATCGGGTCCATGACCGCCCCCGACAGGATGTGCGCGCCCGGCTCCGAGCCCTTCTCGATGACCACCACCGAGAGTTCCTGCCCCTTTGCGCTGGCGAGCTGCTTGAGACGGATGGCGGCAGCCAGTCCGGCCGGGCCGGCACCGACGATGACGACGTCATATTCCATCGCGTCGCGCGGGCCGTACTGGGCGAGGATCTCCTGGGGAGTCATGAGGGTTGTCCTGTGTTGTTGGAGCGGCGTGAATTCTAACGGTCCGGGTACAAAAAAAGAACGACCGTTCTTTTTAGTGGCGATGCGGATGCGCCACAGCGCTGCACGCCACGGGCGCGGCGAGATGCCCCTGTGCACGCGGCCTTTTCCGTGCACCTGGTACCGGGCGATATTTCTATTCTCCCGACATCAGGCGCAGTCAGTGCAAACCCGGAGGAGTCCGGTCGATCGGCGAGCGCCCAGGCAACAGGGGTAGGTGTCATGCTGGGACTGCTGGTTTCAGAACTGGTCGGAATGGTCGAGGCGCGTCATGGTGCGGTCATGGCCGATGTGCTGATGTTCGCGACCGATGTGCCGGCGCGTGATCCGGTGCAGCCGCTCGACGGCTATCCGGCCGAGCAGCTCGAGGTGCTGATCGATGCGCTGGCGCTGCGCACCGGAGAGTCGCCGCGCGAGCTGGTGCGGGTCTTTGCGTCGCGGCTGGTGCGCCGCATCCAGCATGTGCATCCGACGCTCTACCAGCGCCATGCCGATCTGCTCGAGCCGCTGCTGCTGCCGGCGCAGGATCTGCCGCTGCCGTCCGCGCGGCCGGTCAATGATCTGGCGCGCCGCGAGATCGAGATCCTGTTCGGCGATCGATGCGAGGTGCAGCGCCTGGTCGATGGCCTGCAGCAGGACATCGCCCGCCTCCCGCTGCAGCGCCGGGCCGGCAGCGGGCGACATGCTATCGTCAGCGACCACCCGAAGCGCAAGTTTCGGCAGATTCCCACCTGACCAGGAGCATGTCATGAGCTATTCGATCGACCTGTCCGGCCGTGTCGCGCTGATCACCGGCGCGTCCAGCGGCCTGGGCGCCCAGTTCGCCCGCGTGCTGTCGCAGGCCGGTGCCGCGGTGGTGCTGGGCGGCCGGCGCTCCGACCGGCTCAAGGAGCTGCGGGCCGAGATCGAGGGCCAGGGCGGCGACGCGCATGTCGTCGAGCTGGATGTGACCGATCTCGACAGCATCAAGTCGGCGGTGGCGCATGCGGAGACCGAGGTCGGGGTGCTCGACATCCTGATCAACAACTCCGGCGTCAGCGCCACCCAGAAGATCCTCGATGTCACGCCCGACGACTTCGACTTCATCTTCGACACCAATGTGCGCGGCGCCTTCTTCGTCGCGCAGGAGGTCGGCCGGCGCATGGTGGCGCGCGCGCGCGGCGCTGCGCCCGGCACCTACACCGGCGGGCGCATCGTCAACATCGCCTCGATGGCCGGCCTGCGCGTGCTCAGCCAGATCGGGCCCTATGCGATGAGCAAGGCCGCGGTGATCCACATGACCCGCGCGATGGCGCTGGAGTGGGGCAAGTTCGGCATCAATGTCAACGCGATCTGCCCGGGCTACATCGACACCGAGATCAACCACCACCACTGGGACACCGAGGCCGGCCACAAGCTGGTGAACATGCTGCCGCGCAAGCGCCTGGGCAAGCCGGAAGACCTCGACCTGGTGCTGCTGATGCTCTGTGCCAACGAGAGCCACTTCGTCAACGGCGCGGTGATTCAGGCCGACGACGGCTTCGGCCTGTGATGCAAAGGACCGTGATGATCCGCCGCACGCTGACCGCGCTGGAAGCCCGCATCGTCGCGGTGCTGGTCGAGAAGGAATCGACCGTGCCCGACACCTATCCGCTGTCGCTCAACGCGCTGTGCGCGGGCTGCAGCCAGAAGACCGCCCGCGATCCGGTCATGAGCGTGAACGAGGCGCAGGCCCTGGCCGCGATCGAGGAGCTCAAGGCGCTGAGCCTGGTCATCGAGATCAGCGGCACCCGCACCGTCAAGTTCGAGCACAACCTCGGCCGCGCGCTGGGCGTGCCGGGCGCGGCGGTGGCGCTGCTGGCCACGCTGATGCTGCGCGGCCCGCAGACCGCAGCCGAGCTGCGCCTGCACAGCGAGCGGCTGCACCGCTTCGCCGATGTGTCCTCGGTCGAGGGCTTCCTCGACGAGCTGGCCGGCAAGGCCGAGCCGATGGTGCGCAAGCTGCCGCGTGCCCCGGGTGCGCGCGAGTCGCGCTGGGTGCATCTGCTGTGCGGCGAGGTGCAGATCGAGGCGACCGGCGCCGAGCCGGGCGCGATGGCTGCAGCCGCCGACGCCGGCCTGGCCGAGGAGGTCGCGGTGCTGCGTGCCGAGGTGGCCGAGCTGCGCGCGCGCCTGGACCGCCTGGCCGCTGCGCTGGGCACCGAGGTCTGACGCCCGGCAGCGCATGAGCGGTCTCGAGACGGCGCTGCTGGCGCTGGGGCTGGCGCAGTCCGGCCTGCTGGTCTGGCTGCTGCTGCGCCCGGCACCGCCGGCCGCGGTGGATGCGCAGCTGGAGGCCCGGCTGGCCGAGCGGCTGCAGGAGCTGAGCGACGCGGTGATCGACGCCGGCCACGCGCACAGCGAGCGTGTCGAGCGCGAGCTGCGCGCCGAGGTCCAGGCCAGCGCCCGCGGCCTGCGCCAGGAGTCGAACGCGCAGCTCGCGCAGCTGCAGCGCCTGCTGATGACCCAGTCGGGCGAGGCGCTGCGCACCCAGGACGAGCACCTGCACCGCCTGGCCGAGGCCAGCGAGCGCCGGCTGCAGGCGCTGCAGCAGATGGTGGAGCAGCAGCTCGACCAGATGCGTGCCACCGTCGACGACCGGCTTCAATCGACGCTGGAGACCCGCCTGGGCGAGAGCTTCCGGCAGGTGGCCGAGCGGCTCGAGCAGGTGCATCGCGGCCTGGGCGAGATGCAGACGCTGGCGCAGGGCGTGGGCGACCTGCGCCGGGTGCTGGGCAATGTCAAGACGCGCGGCATCCTGGGTGAGGTGCAGCTGGCGGCGCTGCTCGAGCAGGTCTTCACGCCGCAGCAGTTTGCGGTCAACGTGGCGACCGTGCCCGGCAGCCGCGAGCGTGTCGAGTTCGCGATCCGTCTGCCCGGACAGGGCGCGCGGGCGGGCGAGGCGCCGGTCTGGCTGCCGATCGACGCGAAGTTTCCGCGCGAGGATTTCGAGCGGCTGCTCGACGCGCAGGACCGCGCCGACCGCGATGCGGCCGAATCCGCCGCGCGGGCGCTGGAGGCACGCATCCGCGACGAGGCGCGCACCATCGCCGCCAAGTACCTGGCGCCGCCGCACACCACCGACTTCGCGGTGCTCTTCGTGCCGACCGAGGGGCTCTATGCCGAGCTGCTGCGCCGGCCAGGTCTCTTCGAGCGGCTGCAGCGCGAGCACCATGTGACGCTGGCCGGGCCCACCACGCTGCTGGCGATGCTCGGCAGCCTGCAGATGGGTTTCCGCACGCTGGCGCTGGAGCAGCGCTCGACCGAGGTCTGGAAGATCCTCGGCGGCGTCAAGACCGAGTTCGCCCGCTTCGGCGAGGTGCTCGAGAAGACGCGGCGCAAGCTGCAGGAGGCCAGCTCCAGCATCGAGTCGGCCGAGGTGCGCACCCGCGCGATGGCACGTCAGCTGCGCTCGGTCGAGGGGCTGACGGACGAGCGGCCTCCCGGCGACCGCGCCGAGGACTGACGCGCCGGGTCGATCGCGTCGCGCAGGTCGGCCGCGACCGGGCAGGGCGCGCCGGTGATCCAGGACGCCAGCACCTCGCCGGCCAGCGCCGCGCTGGCCAGCCCGCGCGAGCCCAGGCCGGCCAGCAGGTAGAGGCCGCCTTCTTCGTCATGCCGACGCGGGCGCAGCCGCAGCGCATCCAGGCGCTGGCGCCCGGTCGCGGCGGCGGCGGCCAGGGCCGCTTCGTCCACCGGCGGCCCGGCCAGCGGCAGCCGGTCCGGCGTGACCGCGCGCCAGCCGACCCGGCCCGCCAGATCCTCGACTCTTTCCATGGAGAGGTTCGCTTCGACCAGCCCCAGGCGCTGCGCGCGCTGCAGGTTGTGGCGGTGGTCGGCCGCACGCACCTGGGGATCGGGGTCGTCATGCTGGGTGGTGGCGCCAGTCAGGATCCGGCCGTCGGGCAGCGCGAGCGCATAGCCCTGGCCGGAGAGCGGGCGCAGCCGCGACGGATCGACCCGCAGCCCCGGCCAGCCCGCGGGCAGCACCGTGGTCTGGCCGCGCACCGGCGCCAGCGACAGCCGGGCGCGGTCCTGCAGCAGCGCCGGGCTGCCCAGCGCGGCCGCGACCACCAGCACCGGCGCGGCTGCCAGCACCCGGTCATCCGCATCCAGCGCTTGCCACAGGCCGTTTTCGCGCCTCAGCTGCTGCACCGCCAGCCCGCCGCGGAAGGTGGCGCCGTGCAGCAGGTGGCGGCTCCAGTCGGCCGGCGAGAGCCAGCCGCCCTGGCCGAACTGCCAGCCGCCGCAGCCGTCACCGCCGTCGATGCCGATCGGCAGGCCGCTGAAGGCGGCTGCGGCCGCGGCGTCCTGCCAGTCGATCCAGTCGGCCGGCAGGCCGACTGTGGCGAGCTGGGCGCGGGCGCGGGCCTCGTCCAGTCGCGGCTCCAGCCGCAGGAAGCCGTCGAGCCGGCCGGCCACGCGGCCCTGCGCCAGCGCGGGCGCGGCCAGCCGTGCGGTGCGCAGCGCGGCAGTGCGGAACCAGCGCGCGTGCAGGCTGTCGGGCGCGTTGAAGATGCCGTGCATCAGCCCGCCGGGATTGCCCGAGGTCTCGGCCGCCGGCGTGGCCTGGCGGTCGATCACCTCGACCTGCCAGCCCTGGCGCAGCAGGCCGTGTGCGGCAGCCGCACCGGCCAGGCCCGCGCCGATCACCAGCGCCTGGCGCGGTCCGGCGTGCGGCGGGCGCCACGCGGCGGGCCGTGGCGGCACGAAGCGCGGCGCGTGCCGCGCCACCGTGATGTCGCGCTTGCCGCCGAAGCCGGGCGCGCGCTCGACCGCGAAGCCGATCGAGGCCAGCCCGTCGCGCACCGCCCGCGCCGCGCTCCAGGTCGCGGCGGTGGCGCCGGGCGCGACCAGGCGGGCGAGCCGGCGGAACAGCTCGGCGCTCCACAGCTCGGCATTGCGCGCGGGTGCGAAGCCGTCCAGGTAGAGCGCGTCGGCCTCGGCCTGCAGCCCGGGCAGCGTCTGCAGCGCGTCGCCGAAGACCAGCAGCAGCTGCACCCGGCCGCCCTCGAAGTCGAGCGCGTGCAGGTCGGGCGTCAGCGGCGGCCACTGCGCGAGCAGCTCGGCCGCCAGCGCTGGCGCTTCGCTGCTGCGGTGCACGCGCGCCAGGTCCGCGGGCGTGAGCGGGTGCTTTTCCAGCGAGATGAAGACCAGCCGCTCGCAGCGCTGCGGATCCGCCCGCCAGGCCGCCCAGGTGGCCAGGAAGTTGTTGCCCAGGCCGAAGCCGGTCTCCAGCACCACGAAGCGCTCGCGGCCCTGCCAGCGTCCGGGCAGGCGGTTGCCGCCCAGGAAGACATGGCGTGCCTGAGCGAAGGCGCCGGCGGTGGCGTGGTAGACATCGCCGTAGTCGGGCGCGCAGGGGGTGCCGTCGGGCAGCAGGTCGATGCGGGCGGGGGAGATCGGGGCAGCAGCGTTCATCGGGGCGGCATTGTCGGGGATCGCGGTGCGGCCCGGACGGGCAGGGCACACTTGCGGCTTTTGCCTCTGGCGCCTGCGTCCTGACATGACATCGAACCGCTCACCGAACCGCTCCACGAACCGTTTGTTCTCACGCTCCCTGCTGATGCTGGCCGGTGCCGGCACGCTGGCCGTGACGCTGGCCGGCTGCTCGGCCGAGCCGGCCGACACCCATCCCGACCAGCCGGTGAGCAAGCGGCGCGAGATCTTCAAGTCCTTCACCCGCAACTTCGAGCCGATCGGCCAGGTCGCGCGCGATCGCAAGCCCTACCAGGCGGCCGAATTCCTGGCGCAGGCGCAGGCACTGCAGAAGCTGGCCGATCAGCCCTGGGCGCTGTTCCCGGCCGACAGCAACTACCCGCCGACCCGCGCGCTGTCGGCGGTCTGGGACAAGCCGGCCGAGTTCGCCCAGGCCAGCGCCGACTACCGGCAGAAGGTGGATGCGCTGGTGGCCGCGGCCCAGGGTTCCGACCTGGATCGCATCAAGGCGGCGGTCAGCCAGGTGGAGGGCAGCTGCCGCAGCTGCCACGACGCGTTCCGCAAGCCGTGATGCCGGGCGGGCGGCGGTGTCTGCGCCGGCGGCTGCGCTCTCTGGGACAATCCGGCCCATGAGCGACCTCCAGAACATTTCCTCCACCTCCGCCGCGCCGAAGATCGGCTTTGTCAGCCTCGGCTGCCCGAAGGCCCTGACCGACTCCGAGCTGATCCTGACCCAGCTCTCGGCGGAGGGCTATGCCACCAGCAAGACCTTCCAGGGTGCCGACCTGGTGATCGTCAACACCTGCGGCTTCATCGACGATGCGGTCAAGGAAAGCCTGGACACCATCGGCGAGGCGCTGGCCGAGAACGGCAAGGTGATCGTCACCGGCTGCCTGGGCTCGCGCACCGCCGACGGCGGCGAGAACCTGGTGCGCCAGGTCCACCCCAAGGTGCTGGCGGTGACCGGCCCGCACGCCACCCAGGAGGTGATGGACGCGGTGCATCAGCATGTCCCGAAGCCGCACGATCCCTTCATCGATCTGGTGCCGGCTGCCGGCGTCAAGCTGACCCCGAAGCACTACGCCTACCTGAAGATCAGCGAGGGCTGCAACCACCGCTGCAGCTTCTGCATCATCCCGTCGATGCGCGGCGACCTGGTCTCGCGCCCGGTGGGCGATGTGCTGAGCGAGGCCCGCGCGCTGTTCGAGGGCGGCGTGAAGGAGCTGCTGGTCATCAGCCAGGACACCTCGGCCTACGGTGTGGACGTGAAGTACCGCACCGGCTTCTGGGACGGCACGCCGGTCAAGACCCGCATGTTCGACCTGGTGGCGAAGCTGGGCGAGATCGCCAAGCCTTATGGCGCCTGGGTGCGGCTGCACTATGTCTATCCGTACCCGCATGTCGACGAGATCATTCCGATGATGGCCGAGGGCCTGGTGCTGCCCTACCTCGACGTGCCCTTCCAGCATGCGCACCCGGATGTGCTCAAGCGCATGAAGCGCCCGGCCAGCGGCGAGAAGAACCTCGAGCGCCTGCTGAAGTGGCGCGAGCTCTGCCCGGACCTGGTGGTGCGCTCGACCTTCATCGCCGGCTTCCCCGGCGAGACCGAAGCCGAGTTCGAGTCCCTGCTCGACTTCCTGAAGGAGGCGAAGATCGACCGCGCCGGCTGTTTCGCCTACTCGCCGGTCGATGGCGCCGCGGCGAACGACCTGCCCGGCGCACTGCCGGACGCGGTGCGCGAGGAGCGCCGCGCGCGCTTCATGGCGGTGGCCGAGCAGGTCTCGATCGAGAAGCTGAAGTCGCGCGTGGGCGCGACGATGCAGGTGCTGGTCGACAGCGCGCCAGCCCTGGGCCGCAAGGGCGGCGTGGCGCGCACCTACGCCGACGCGCCCGAGATCGACGGCACCGTGAAGATCCTGCCGCCGTCCAAGGCCTCGCGCACGATGAAGGTCGGCGAGTTCGCGCGGGTGCGCATCAACGGCGTGCTCGGCCACGACCTGATCGGCGAGCTGCTGTGAGCGATTCCGGCAGCGATTCCGGCCGGCCGATGCGGCCGGAGACCGCGCAGGTCCACCATCCGTACACCGCGCCGGCGGGCTTCGATGCCCAGCTGCCCGCGGTGCACAAGGCCTCGTCGGTGTTCTTCCCGTCGGTCGAGGCGCTGCGCCGCACCGAGTGGATCGACGGCAGCGGCTACACCTACGGCCTGCACGGCACGCCCACCACGCTGACGCTGCAGGCGCGGCTGGCCACGCTGGAGGGCGCGAACCATGTCCTGCTGGCGCCCAGCGGCCTGGCGGCGATCACGCTGGTCGACATCGCGCTGCTGGCCTGCGGCGACGAGCTGCTGCTGCCCGACAACGTCTACGGCCCGAGCCGCAGCTTTGCCGCGCACGAGCTCAAGGCCTGGGGCATCGCGCACCGGATCTACGACCCGATGGACGTGGCCTCGCTGGAGGCGGCGCTGACGCCCGCCACCCGGCTGGTCTGGCTGGAGGCGCCGGGCTCGGTCACGCTGGAGTTCCCGGACCTGCGCGGTCTGGTGCGGCGGGTGCGCGAGCGCGCGCCGCAGGCGCTCATCGCGCTGGACAACACCTGGGGCGCGGGCCTGGCCTTCGATGCCTTCGACCTGGGCGAGGGGCTGGCGGTGGACCTGACGGTGCATGCGCTGACCAAGTACCCCTCGGGCGGCGCCGACGTGCTGATGGGCTCGGTCGCCTGCCGGGACGAGGCGCTGTACCGGCGGCTGGCGCTGGCGCATGCGCGCCTGGGCCTGGGCGTGGGGCTGAACGATGTCGAGGCGGTGCTGCGCGGGCTGCCGTCGATGCGGCTGCGCTACGAGGCGCAGGACGCCGCGGCGCGGCGCATCGCGCAGTGGGCGCTGGGCCGGCCGGAGTTCGTGCGGGTGCTCAGCCCGACGCTGCCGGGCTCGCCCGGCCACGAACACTGGGCGGCGCTGTGCCGCTCGGCCGCCGGGCTGCTGACGCTGGAGCTCGATCCGCGCTTCGACCGGGCCGCGGTCGAGGCCTTCGTCGACGGCCTGCGCTTCTTCCGCATCGCCTGGTCCTGGGGCGGGCCGGTGAGTCTGGCCGTGCCCTACGAGGCCCGCGCGATGCGCAGCCTGGCCACGCCCTACCGGGGCACGCTGGTGCGGCTGTGCATCGGCCTGGAGTCGGTCGAGGACCTGATCGCCGATCTGGCCGCCTCGGCCGACGCGGCGCTGAAGATTGACGATCTGAAGGTCTGAAGGGCAGCAGGCATGCATCTTCTTTCGTGGAATGCCTGGGGCCGAGCGCTGCAGCTGGCGGCGATCGGGCTGACGATGGCGGCTGCTGCCGAGGCGTCGGCCGGCGAGCCGGTCTTCACCCATGTGGTCACCCGTGAGGAGACCCTGATCGCGCTGAGCCGGCGCCTGCTGGCCGATCCGCGCCAGTGGCCGCAGCTGCAGCAGCACAACCGGATCGCGGACGCGCGCCGCATTCCGGTCGGCACGGTGCTGAAGATTCCGGTGCGCCTGCTGGCCACCGAGCCGGTGCCGGCGCGGGTGCTGTCGGCCTCCGGCGAGGTGTCCGGCCCGCAGGGCGTGGCGGTGGCGGCGGGTCAGGCCCTGCCGCAGGGCGCCCGCCTGCAGGCCGGCGACGGTGGCCAGGCCACGCTGCAGCTGGTCGACGGCACCGTGCTGAGGCTGCGTGCGGGCAGCGCCGTCCAGGTCGAGACCTCGCGGCGCCTGCCCGGCTCGGGCGGTGCGCTGTCGGGCGTCAAGGTCGAGGACGGTCAGGTGGAGGTCCAGGCGCAGAAGCGCTCTGGCGCGGGCGCGCCCGGCTTCCAGATCAGCACACCGCAGGGCCTGCTGGGCGTGCGCGGCACCGAGTTCCGGGTGAGCGTCGATGCCCGCGCGGAAACCACCCGCAACGAGGTGCTCGAAGGCCAGGTGATGACCGAAGGCCGCGACGGCCGTGCGGGCCGCAGCGTGGCGGCGGGTTTCGGCGTCGTTGTCGACCGCAGCGGCACGGTGACGCCGCCGGTGCGGCTGCTGGCGCCGCCCGATGTGTCTGCCTGGCCGGCGCTGCAGGAGCGGGTGCTGGTGCGCTTCCCGATCCGGCCGCAGCCGGCAGTGGTGGCGTACCGGGCGCAGGTGGCCGCGGCCGCCGACCCGGCTTTCGAGCGGGTGCTCCAGGATGTGCGAAGCACCGGCGCCGAGCTGCGTCTGGTCGATCTGCCGGATGGCGACTACCGGATTCGGGTTCGGGCCGAGGACGCGCAAGGCCTGCAGGGCCGGGATGCGCTGCATCTTTTCACCCTCAAGGCCCGTCCGGAGCCGCCGCTGCCCACGGGTCCGGGGCCCAAGGCTGTCGTGTCCGGTGCGCGGCTGGACTTGGCCTGGGCGTCCGTCGACGAGGCTCGCAGCTACCGCCTGCAGCTGGCTCGCGACGAGGCCATGCGCGAGCCGATCCAGGACCAGCGCACCTTGGCGGGTACGGCCTGGTCGGTGGACGCGCTGGCGCCCGGCGTCTATTTCTGGCGACTGGCCAGCGAGCGCAGTGACACCGACCAGGGCCCGTTCGGTCCGGTGCAGCGGGTCGAGCTGCGGGCCCTGCCTGCGCCGCTGCCGCCGCCACGCGTGGGCGAGGACAGTCTGAAACTGGCCTGGGAGGGCCTGCCGGGACAGACCTTCGAGGTCGAGTTGGCGCGCAGTGCCGACTTTGCCGTGCTGGAGCTGACCCGCCGCACCGAGCAGTCCGCGCTGGAGCTGAGGCTGCCAGGCACCGGCCGCTATTGGGTCCGGATGCGCGCGCGCGACCCCGATGGCTTCGTCGGCCCCTACACCGCGCCGCAGGCCTTCACCGTTCCGAACTGCCTGCGCGATGGTCAGCAGCGCTGCGTCGGCGGGGCGGACGGGGGCTCGGTGCTGATCTCGCCATGAACGGTGCGGCCGTGCGGCCGCGCTGGCCCGCGGGCGTCGGCGTCGCGGTGGTGCTGGCCGCGCTGGCCTTTGCGCTGGCGCTGGGCGGCTGGACCTGGCGCGCCGACCGGCTGGTCTACGACATCGGCCTGTCCTTCTGGCGCCGCCCGGTGCCCGAAGGCATCGTCATCGTCGCGATCGACGATGCCAGCGTGGCGGCCATCGGGCGCTGGCCCTGGCCGCGTGCGGTGCACAGCACGCTGCTGGCCCGTCTGGCCGCGGCCCGGCCCCGGGCGATCGGCCTGGACGTGACCTTCAGCGAGCCCGACGCCGATCCGGCACAGGATGCGCTGCTGGCGCGTCAGCTCGCGGCGGCCGCGCCGGTGGTGATGTCGGTGGACTGGGTGATCGCCGGACCCGGCCAGACCCCGCAGCTGCTGGCGCCGGTCACCGGTCTGCCGCCCGGCGTGAGCCTGGGCACGGCCGAGGCTTCGGTCGATGCCGACGGGGTGATGCGTCATGCCTTCCTGGGCGCCGGGCCGGCGGCGGCCCCGCTGCCGCACATGGCGCTGGCGCTGCTGCGCGCCGGTGGCGAGACACCGGCGCCGGGTCTGCCGGTGGCCGTGCAGGACGAGCAGGTGCCGGTGGCCGGTCGGGCGCCCTGGCTGCGCCAGGAGCGCTTTCTGGTGCGCTATGCCGGCCCGCCCGGCCACATCGAGCGGGTCTCCTATCTGGATGTGCTGCGCGGCGCGGTGCCGCCTGAGCGCCTGGCCGGTCGCTATGTGCTGGTCGGCATGACCGCCACCGGCCTGGGCGACACCGTGGCCACGCCGGTCAACCGCCAGCACCATGCGATGCCGGGTGTCGAGGTGCTCGCCCACACGCTGCACACGCTGCGCAGCGGCGATACCGTGCGGCCGCTCTCGCCGCTGGAGGGGGCGACGCTGTCGGCGGCGCTGGTGCTGGCGCTGCTGGCGGGCATCGAGCGGCTCGGTGCCGGTCGGGGTGCGCTGGTGCTGGCGGTGGGCTCGGTGCCGCTGGTCGTCGGCATCAGCCTGGCGGCGCTCGGGGCCGGAGTGTGGTGGAGTCCGGTGCCCTGGGGGCTGGCGGCGGTGCTGGCCTATCCGCTGTGGAGCTGGCGGCGGCTGCAGCAGGCGGTGGATGCGCTGGATGCCGAGATCGGCCTTCTCGGGCCGGAGGCCGGCCTGAGTCCGGGCGCGCCGGTGCCGCTGCCCTCGCGTCGGCGCGATGCGCTGGCGTTGCGGCTCGATGCGCTGCATGCGGCCACCGACACGGTGCGCAGCGCGCGGCGTTTCCTGTCGGATGCGCTGGCAGGCCTGCCCACCGCGATGGCGGTGACCGACGAGCGTGGCCGGGTGCTGCTGGCCAATGCGCTGGCGGCGCAGCTCTTCGAGCTGGATCGGGCCGAAGACATGCCTGGCCTGGAGCTGCCGGGCCTGCTGGTGGAGTTCATGCCGGTGCCGGGCGCGCCGGTGAAGGAGCTGGAGGCGATCTTCCAGCCCCGACCGACCGCGCCGGCGGCCTGCGTGGTCGAGGCCCGCGCCGAGCGCCTGGGCGACTTCCTGCTGCATTTTGCGCCGGTGCTGCTGCTCGGCCAGCAGCGCTGGGTGGTGACCTTCTCGGATGTGAGCGCCATCCGCCAGGCCCAGCGACGCCGCGACCGCGCGCTGGCCTTCGTCTCGCACGATCTGCGCTCGCCGGCCAATGCGCTGATGCTGATGGCCGATCTGTACCGGCGCGGGCGCATGGACATGACGCAGGAAGCCTTTCTCGACGAGGTGCAGCGCCTGGGCGCGCGCACCCAGCAGCTGGCCGACGACTTTGTCCGGGTCGCGCATGTCGAGACCCGGCCGCTGCAATGCCAGCCGGTGGCGCTGGCTGCGCTGCTCGACGAGGTGGTGGCGGACTTCCGGCCCCAGGCCCTGGCCGCGCAGATCCGGCTGGGCTGGCAGACCGATCCAACGGCGGGTCGATCTGCATCGGTCTGGCCGATGGACCGGGCGCTGGTGCAGCGCGCGGTAGGCAATCTGGTGTCCAACGCGATCAAGCACAGCCCGGCCGGCGGCGAGGTCGTGATCTGGGTGCGCACCCATGCTGACACCGACCTCCATGCGGAGGACGCGCTGTCGCTGACGGTGTGCGATCAGGGGCCGGGTCTGTCGGCCGAACAGCGCGAACGGCTGAACCAGGGCGACGAGGGCCTGCCCTCGGGCGATGCCGGCGGGGTCGGCCTGGGGTTGCAGTTCGTGCAGATCGTGGCGCGGCGCCACGGTGGGCGGCTGCGCGCGCTGCCCGGCCGTGCCGAGGCGACCGGCCGCTTCGAGCTGGCCCTGGGCCGGGCAGGTGCAGGCTGAGCGCGGATAATCCCGCCCCGTGACTGCACCGACCGTTTCCCCGCCCGCCCCGCCGCCGGCCCGCCCGCCGCGTTCCTCCCGTCCGCCCCGTGCTGCGCGCCCGCCGGTGGCGCCCAATCCGGTGCCGCCGATCACCTATCCCGACAGCCTGCCGGTCAGCGCGCGCCGCGACGAGATCGCGCAGGCGCTGCGCGATCATCAGGTCGTCATCGTCTGCGGCGAGACCGGCTCAGGGAAAACGACGCAGCTGCCCAAGATTGCGCTCGAGCTGGGCCGCGGCCTGGGGGCGGGCGGCACCGGCCTGATCGGCCACACCCAGCCGCGCCGCATCGCCGCCAGTTCGGTGGCCAAGCGCATCGCCGACGAGCTGAAGTCGCCGCTGGGCGAGGTGGTCGGCTACAAGGTGCGCTTCCAGGACCGGCTGCAGGCCGGCGCCTCGGTCAAGCTGATGACCGACGGCATCCTGCTGGCCGAGACGCAGACCGATCCGCTGCTGAAGGCCTACGACACGCTGATCATCGACGAGGCGCACGAGCGCAGCCTCAACATCGACTTTCTGCTCGGCTATCTGCGGAGAATCCTGCCGCGCCGGCCGGACCTGAAGATCGTCGTCACCTCGGCCACCATCGACGCCGAGCGCTTCGCGCAGCATTTCGCCTCGCGCCAGGGGCCGGCGCCGGTGATCATGGTCAGCGGCCGCACCTTTCCGGTCGAGCAGCGCTGGAAGCCCTTCGAGGAGGCGAAGGACTTCGACCTGAACGACGCCATCGCCGACGCGGTCGATGAGCTCTGGCGCGGCGCCGGCGGGGGCGACATCCTGATCTTCCTTCCGGGCGAGCGCGAGATCCGCGAGGCCGCCGACCATCTGCGCAAGCACCTCAGCCACCAGCCGCTGCACCGCCATGCCGACATCCTGCCGCTGTTCGCGCGGCTGTCGCAGGCCGAGCAGGACCGCGTCTTCGAGACCGGCGGCGCCAAGCGCATCGTGCTGGCCACCAACGTGGCCGAGACGTCGCTGACGGTGCCGGGCATCCGCTATGTGATCGACGCCGGCACCGCGCGCGTCAAGCGCTACAGCTACCGCAACAAGGTCGAGCAGCTGCAGGTCGAGCCGGTCAGCCAGGCGGCGGCCAACCAGCGCGCCGGCCGCTGCGGCCGGGTGGCCAACGGCATCTGCATCCGGCTCTATGACGAGAAGGACTTCCAGAGCCGCCCGCGCTTCACCGACCCGGAAATCCTGCGCTCCTCGCTCGCCGGGGTGATCCTGCGGATGAAGTCGCTCGGCCTCGGTCTGGTGGAGGACTTTCCCTTCATCGAGCCGCCGCCGCGCAAGGCGATTGCCGACGGCTACGCGCTGCTGGGCGAGCTGGGCGCGGTCGACGAGGCCAACGAGCTGACCGCCATCGGCCGCGAGCTGGCCAAGCTGCCGCTGGACCCGCGCGTGGGCCGCATGATCCTGGAGGCGCGCAGCCGCGAGGCGCTGCACGAGGTGCTGGTCATCGCCAGCGCCTTGAGCGTGCAGGACGTGCGCGACCGCCCGCTGGAAGCGCAGCAGGCCGCCGACGAGAAGCATAAAAAATTCGACGACGAACGCTCCGAGTTCATGGGCTACCTGAAGCTCTGGAAGTGGATCGAGGAGGGCCGCGGCAGCCACGGCCATGCCGATGCGGCTCGGGCCGGGCAGAAGGTCGACACCCACAAGCTCAGCAACCGCCAGCAGGAGCAGCGCCTGCGCGAGAGCTTCGTCAACCCGCGCCGGGTGCGCGAGTGGCGCGACATCCACAGCCAGCTCCACACCGTGGTGGCCGAGCACGGCTGGCGCCTGAACGGCACGCCCGCCACCTACGAGCAGGTGCACCAGTCGATGCTGGCGGGCCTCTTGGGCAACATCGGCTGCAAGGCCGACGATGACGAGTGGTATCTGGGCGCGCGCGGCATCAAGTTCTGGCGCCATCCGGGCGCGCACCTGTCGAAGAAGCCGGGGCGCTGGCTGATCGCCGCCGAGCTGGTCGACACCACGCGCCTGTTCGGCCGCGGGCTGGCCGCGATCGAGCCGCAGTGGATCGAGCCGATCGCCGGCCATCTGCTGAAGAAACAGCTGCTCGAGCCGCACTGGGAGAAGAAGGCGGGCGAGGTGGTCGCCTTCGAGCGCGCCACGCTCTACGGCATCGTCGTCTACAACCAGCGCCGGGTGAACTTCGGGCTGGTCGACCCGGTGGCCGCGCGCGAGATCTTCATCCGCGAGGCGCTGGTGGGTGGCGAGTGGGAGACGCGGCTGCCTTTCCTGGCGCACAACCAGAAGATGATCCGCCAGGTCGAGGAGCTGGAGCACAAGTCGCGCCGCCAGGACGTGCTGGTCGACGAGCACCTGATCTTCGCCTACTACGACGCGCAGCTGCCGCAGGAGGTGGTCAGCGGCGCGAGCTTCGAGCGCTGGTACCGCCATGAGCAGAAGCTCAACCCGAAGCTGCTGCATCTGACGCGCGACGAGCTGATGCGCCACGAGGCCGCCGGCATCACCACCGCGGCCTTCCCGAAGACGATCCGCCTCGGCGGCATCGACTGCACCGCCACCTACCTGCACGCGCCGGGCGATGCCAAGGACGGCGTGACCGTCACCGTGCCGATCTACGCGCTCAACCAGGTCAGCGAGGAGCGCTGCGACTGGCTGGTGCCCGGCATGCTGGAGACCAAGGTGATGGCGCTGGTCAAGAGCCTGCACCAGCGCCCGCGCTCGCGGCTGATGCCGCTGGCCGAGTTCGTGGCCGAGTTCGTCGAGCTGAACCCGTTCGCGCAGGGGCCGCTGCTGGAGACGCTGCTCAAGGCGGTGCGCGAGCGCACCCAGCTCGCGGTGCAACGCAATGACTTCAAGCTCGACATGGTGGCGCCGCACCTGTTCATGAACTTCCGTGTCGTCGACGAGCACGGCCGCCAGCTCGGCACCGGGCGCAACCTGGCGGCGCTGAAGGCCGAGCTGGGCGGGCAGGCGCGTTCGGCCTTCCAGGCGCTGGCGGCGCTGAAGACGGGCAGTGGCCCGACGTCCCCGGCCGCCGCGGTCACGCCGGCGCCGGCAGCCGCGTCCGTCGCGGCGGGCAGCCCGGCGCGTCGCGGCGCCAGCGCCAGTGCGTCGCCGGCCGCGCCCGAGCCCGTCACGCCGCAGGCCTACACCGCCTGGACCTTCGGCGAGCTGCCCGAGCTGATGGAGATCCGCAAGGCCGGCCAGACGCTGATCGGATTCCCGGCGCTGATCGACCGCGGCACGCATGTCGAGATCGAGGTCTTCGACGAGCCGGCCGCCGCGGCCGTGAAGCACCGCGCCGGCCTGCGCCGTCTGCTGGCGCTCAATCTCAAGGAGCCACTGAAGTACCTCGAGAAGAACATTCCCGACCTGCAGAAGATGGCGGTGGCCTTCATGCCGCTGGGCACGCAGGAGGAGCTGCGCACCCAGATCATCGATGTGGCGCTGGAGCGCGCCTTCCTGGCCGAGCCGCTGCCGCATGACGCGGCCTCCTTCCAGGCGCGCATCGACGAGGGCCGCACCCGGCTGAACCTGATCGCGCAGGAAATCGCCCGTCAGGCCGGGGCGGTGCTGCTGGAGTTCGCCGCGGCGCAGCGCAAGCTCAAGGATGCCCGCGCTCCGAAGGAAGTCGCCGACGACATCGCCGCGCAGCTGCAGCGCCTGATGGGCAAGCGCTTCATCGCAGCCACTCCGTGGGCGCAGCTGCAGCACCTGCCGCGCTACCTCAAGGGCGTGCAGCTGCGGCTCGACAAGCTGCGCGGCGACCCGGCGCGCGACGCGCAGCGCCTGGCCGAGCTGCGTCCGCTCGAGCAGCGCTGGAGCCGGCGGGTGGCCGAGCTCAAGGGCGCGCCCGATGCCCGCCTCGACGAGTACCGCTGGCTGATGGAGGAGCTGCGCATCAGCTTCTTCGCCCAGGAGCTGAAGACGCCGCAGCCGGTCAGCACCAAGCGGCTGGACAAGGTCTGGGCGCAGATGTCGATGTGATGCCACAACCTTGGTCGTGACATCCGTCACGATTTTCCATCAGAATCGGAACGCCATCGAACCGGTGGCGCAATCCGTTCTGGAAGGACAGTGACCATGGGTCTCATCGGCACGATCGTGATCGGTTTTCTGGTGGGCTGGCTGGCCCGCGCCATCCTGCCCGGCACGCAGGCGCTGGGCTTCATCCTGACCACGCTGCTGGGCATCGGCGGCTCGCTGGCGGCCGGCTATGTCGGCCAGGCGCTGAACTGGTACAGCGTCGGCCAGCCGGCCGGCTTCATCGCTTCGGTGGTCGGTGCGGTGGTGCTGCTGTTCGTGGTCGGCAAGCTGCGGGGCGGCTCGGCCTCGGCCTGAGGCGCCTCAGTTGCTGTCCTGGCGGCGCGGGTCGGCCTTCAGGAAGACCTCGGGGTGCGGCGCGAAGTCGGCGTGCAGCGGCAGCAGCGCGCCGCCCAGCGCCCGCGCGTCCGAGCCGATGCTGCCGGCATGCAGGCGAGGGCGGCGCACGCCCTCCCAGCAGTGCGCATCGAGCGCGTCGCCGCTCTGGGCGATCAGCCGGGCCAGCAGGCGGCGGTCGATCACGCCGTCGATGACGACATCGTCGATGTCGAGCACGCAGCTGGCGCCGACGATGGCCATCGCCAGCGCCCGCGAGGCATTGCCCAGCCAGGCCTGGGTGTGCGGATGCCAGGGCGGCTCGAGCGCGCGCTCGTCCAGCGCGGCCGAGGGATCGATCCGGGCGGTCTCGTACAGGCGCTGCAGGTTCAGCAGCGAGGCCGCGCCCAGCAGCTGCGTGCTGGCGGTGCCTGCGCCAGGCACCGCCAGCGGCATCGAGCCGATCGCGCCGGCATTGCCGTGGGCGCCGGGATGCAGCCGGCTGTCGAGCACCAGGCCGCCGCCGCTGAAGGTGTCGACGAAGATGTAGAGAAAGTTGCGCAGGCGACGGCCCTCGCCGCCGACCAGCTCGGCCAGGCTGGCGGCCACCGTGTCCTTGGCGGCATGCACCGGCAGGCCGGTCGCCGTGGCCAGATGGCCGGCCAGGTCCAGCGTCTCCCAGGTCCGCGCCTGGGCTTCGGGCATGCCGAACAGCCCGGTCCAGCCGCCGATCGACAGCGGTGCGGCCACGCCGATGCCGCACAGCCGCTCCGGCCGGTCCAGCGGCAGCATGCGTGCGCTCAGCGCCTCGCGGCAGCGCCGGATCATCGCCAGCAGCGCCGCGGGCAGATGCTCGGGATCGGGCCAGGCGTAGGGCAGGCCCTCGCGGTGATGGACCCGGCCGAGAAAGTCGACCAGCAGCACATCCGCATGCTGGCGCCCGACCTTGACGCCGATCGCCCAGGCGCCCTCCGGATCGAGCGCGATCGGCACCGAGGGCTGGCCGATGCGCCCGCGCAGCGGCTCGCGCTTGAGCAGCAGGCCCTCGGCGAGCAGCGCGTTGACGATCATCGAGATCGTCTGGGTGCTCAGCCCGGTGACCCGCGCCAGCTCGGCCTTGGGCAGCTCGCCGTGCAGCCGGATGGCCTGCAGCACCACCCGCTCGTTGAACTGGCGCATGCCGTTCTGGTTCGAGCCGCGCGGCGGGCGTCGGCTGGAGGAAGAAGAGCGGTCGAAAGAGGCGTCAGGGAAGGGCTGATCCGGATTCACCATGGCAGAAGGCCCGCACGAAGGCGGGCCGGTCTCGAGGAATGAGGCGGGTGCTGCCGAGCCTCAGACGTCGAGCGGCTCTCCGATCACGCCCTTCTTGAACAGGAAGTTGCCGTAGGGCTGCAGGTCGGAGGTCAGCACGATCGCGAAGGCCTCGCGGACGCGATCATAGAACGCGAAGCGCTCCACCGCCTCGCATTGCTCGGAGCGGGCATGGCCGTCCTGCTCGAGCATCGCCACCACATCGCGCTGCAGCCGGCTGCGGTAGCCGTCGGGCATGGTGCAGACCTGCATGTAGGCCACCGGCTGCTCGACCGCCGCATCCAGGTTCATCAGCGACAGCACCGCGCGCGAGGCGCGCAGCACATCGGCGCCGGGCAGATGGATGACCGGCTTGCTGCGGCCTTCGGTGGCCAGCCGGGCGGCGGTGAAGTTGGCATCGGCGATGACGATCGCGTCGCCGTGTCCCATCTCGGCCAGCACCTTCAGCAGGTCCGGCGTCAGCAGCGGATCGATTCCCTTGAGCATGGCGAAGGATCTCCGGGGTTTTTCTTCAGTGCGCCAGGCATTCGGCCGGGATCTGCTCCGGCGGCATCGCGCCGGTCATCACCGCGACCGTGTCGCTCATGCTGATCTTCTTCGGGTCGAGCACCGCGGCGCGCCGGCCCAGGCGGGCGACATGGATGCGGTCGGCGATCTCGAAGACATGCGGCATGTTGTGCGAGATCAGGATCACCGGCAGGCCCTTGTCGCGCACCCGGCGGATCAGCTCCAGCACCATGTTGCCTTCCTTGACGCCGAGCGCCGCGGTCGGCTCGTCGAGAATGACCACCTGCTTGGCGAAGGCGGCGGCACGCGCCACCGCCACGCACTGGCGCTGGCCGCCCGAGAGCGTCTCCACCGCCTGCGTCATCGAGCGGATGCCCACCTTCAGGTCGTTCATCCGGGCGATGCTCTGCTCGAGCATCTTCTTCTTGTCGAGCATGCGCAGCACGTTGCCGGCAAAGCCTTCGCGGCGCAGCTCGCGGCCCAGGAAGAGGTTCTCGGCGATGGTCATCGCCGGGGCCACCGCCAGATCCTGGTAGCAGCACTCGATGCCGGCCTGGCGGGCCTCGATCGGGGTGCGGAAGCGCACCGGGCGGCCTTCGAGCAGGATCTCGCCCTCGTCGGGCACGGTCGCACCCGACAGCGCCTTGATCAGGCTGGACTTGCCGGCGCCGTTGTCGCCGATGACCGCCAGGATCTCGCCGGCGCGCAGCTCGAAGTCGGCGCCGTCCAGGGCGGTGACCTGACCGTAGCGCTTCACCAGGCCGCGGGCCTGCATGACGATCTTGTGTTGATTCGGGGTGGCGCTCATTTCAGCGGGCTCCCTTGCGAGACAGTTGGTCGACGGTGACGGCGATGATGACGAGGATGCCGGTGATCAGCACCTGGTAGACGGAGGACACGCCCATCAGCGTCAGGCCGTTGCGCAGCACGCCGACGACGATGGCGCCGGCCAGCGTGCCCAGGATCACGCCCCGGCCGCCGAACAGGCTGGTGCCGCCCAGCACGACCGCGGTGATCGCGTCCAGGTTCTCGGTCTGGCCGGCGTTGGGATCGCCCACGCCGGTGCGGGCCACCGCCAGCAGCGAGGCCACGCCGTAGAAGGCACCGGCCAGCACATACACGCCCAGCAGCACGCGGTCGGTCGGAATGCCCACCAGGCGGGTGGCCTCGGGGTTGTTGCCCACCGCGTAGACATGGCGGCCCGAGGGCGTGTCGCGCAGCCAGAACCAGACGCCCAGATAGAGCAGCACCATCAGCACCGTGCCGTAGGCGATCGGGGTGTCGCCGATCTTGAAGGTGTGGCCCAGCCACAGCATGGCGTCTGGCACGCTGGTGACGGTCTGCGCACCGGAGTAGAGCTGCGTGATCGCGAAGGCGATGTTGAAGGTGCCCAGCGTCACGATGAAGGGCGGCAGCTTGATGCGGGTCACCAGCAGGCCGTTGACCAGGCCGAAGCCGGCGGTGACGGCAATGCCCAGCAGGATGGCCAGCGGCGCGGGAATGCCGAAGTCCTCGGCGACCTTGGTCATGACGATCGAGCCCAGCGCCATGACCATGCCGCATGACAGGTCGATGCCGGCGGTCAGGATGATCAGCGTCTGGCCGATGGCGATCACGCCCACGACCATGACCTGCTGCAGGATCAGCGCGAAGTTGGCGCCGCTGAAGAAGTTGTCGGTGGTGAGCCCGAAGATGGTGCAGGCGATCGCCAGGGCGATGAAGGGCCCGAGCTGGCTGACCGGCGGCAGCTTGTCTTTCAAGGTAGTCACGCGGGAATCCTTGCGCAAGAGGAGGAGAGAGGGCGAAAAAGGCGGGCGACGGGCGGCACGAGGCCGAGCGCCGGCCGCGGCACGGCAGGAGCCGAAAGGCCCTCTTGCGAGGGCCATGGAGGAGAACCGGAAGGGGCGCCGCGGTGCCGCGTCGGGCACCGGGCGAGGTCTGGGCGCTGGCGCGGATCAGCGCCGGCGGCCATCACCGTCAGATCACTTCTTGCCCCAGCACAGGTCGACGCCGACCTTGGTGTCCTTGCTGTCGACGCCGGCCACCGGCTTGGCGGCGATCAGGGTCACGCCGGTGTCGACATAGCCGCTGACCTTCTTGCCGGTCTTGGCGTACTCGACGCCGGCGGCCACGCCCATGGCGGCCATCTTCAGCGGGTACTGCTGCGAGGTCGCGGCGATCTTGCCGCCGGCGACGTCCTTGACGCCATCGCAGCCACCGTCGACCGACACGATCACCACATCCTTTTCCTTGCCGGCGGCCTTCAGCGCGTTGTAGGCACCCGCAGCGGCCGGCTCGTTGATCGTGTAGACCAGGTTGATGTTCGGGTTCTTCTGGAGGCAGTTCTCCATGCCGGTCTGGCCCTTGGCGCGGTCACCGAAGGAGTCGGCCATGCAGACCACCTCGGCTGGCTTGGCCAGCTCGTTGTTCTTCGCGTCGAAGGACTGCAGGCCATAGCCCTGCAGGAAGCCGTTGTGGCGCTGCGCACCCACCGGATGGCCGGGGAACAGGTCCAGCGTCGCGATCACCGGGGCCTTGCCGCCCAGCGCGGCCTTGGCGTACTGGCCGATCAGCACGCCGGCCTTGTAGTTGTCGGTGGCGAACAGCGCATCGGTGGCGTCGACCGGATCGGTCGGGCTGTCCAGCGCGATCACCATCACGCCCTTGTCGCGCGCCTTCTTGATGGCCGGGATGATGGCCTTCGAGTCGCTCGGGGTGATCAGGATGGTCTTGGCACCGGCGGCGATCATGTTCTCCATCGCGGTGACCTGGCCGGCGTTGTCGCCGTCGGTCTTGCCCGCGCCGCTCAGCAGCTTGGCGCCGAGCTTCTTGGCCTCGGCCTGGGCGCCTTCCTTCATCTTGACGAAGAAGGGATTGGTCTCGGTCTTGGTGATCAGGCCGATGACCGGCTCGGCCGCCATCGACGACGAGGCCATGCAGGCCAGAGCGGCGGCGATGCCCAGGGTGGAAAGACGCTTCATGGTGTTGTCTCCGTTGCGCTAGGAACGGCCCGCTTGGCAGGCCCGGTGGTGAGGTGAGGTGTGGTGTGGGATGAATTCTTGTCCTTGAGACTAATTAAATCAACTAGCTTGATTTAGTGCTTTCCCTAGTGCCTTGCCGAGCCTGAAATGAGACGATGACTGCCCACACGGCACGCAAACCATTGCGTCGCCTCCTCAACAGGACAAGAACCGGACAAGACCCATGAGCGCGAGCCTGCCCATCGTCATCTGTGGCGAATCCCTGCTGGATGTTTTCCAGAACGGCACGACCCCCAACGGACTGCACCTGGATGCCGTCGTGGGCGGCTCGCCACTGAATGTCGCCGCCGGCGTGCAGCGCATGGGCGGCCGCGCGGTCTTCCTGGGCGCGGTCTCGCGCGACTTTCTCGGCGACCGCATCCTTGCCAGCATCGAGCAGGAGGGCATCTCGACCGAGGCGCTGGTGCGCTGCGATGCACCGACGACGCTGAGCCTGGTCGGCGTGGACGCCGCCGGCGTGCCGAGCTACCGCTTCTACGGCCACGGCGGTGCCGACCGCCAGCTGCTGCCCGCGCATCTGGCGGCGCTGCCGGCCCAGGTCGCGGCGATCCACTTCGGCTCCTACGGCTGCGTGGTCGAGCCGATCGGCTCGACGCTGCGTGCGCTGGTCGAGGCGCGTCACCGCGACACGGTGATTTCCTTTGATCCGAACGTGCGTCTGAATGTCGAGCCCTCGCATGCGGTCTGGCGCGAGCACATCGAGTGGATGGCCTCGCGCACCCATCTGCTCAAGCTCAGCGACGAGGATTTCGAGCGCCTGTACCCGGGCGAGAACATCGAGGCGCTGGCCGCGCGCTGGCTGGGTGCCGGCGTGGCGCTGGTGATGATGACCCGCGGCGGCGAGGGCGCCTTCGCCTGGACGAGGGCCGCTCGGGTGCAGGTCGCCGCGCCGAAGGTCACGGTGCAGGACACCGTCGGCGCCGGGGACACCTTCCAGGCCGCGACGCTGATCGCGCTGGCCGAGATCGGGCGGCTGTCGCCGCAGGCGCTGGCGGACATCACGCCCGATGAAGTGGGCCGGGTGGCCGATTTCGCCGCCCGGGCTGCGGCGATCACCTGCACCCGACGCGGCCCGGATCTGCCGCGCCGCGCCGAGCTGCGCGCCCAGATCTGAGAATTTGCTATGATCGCGGTCTTCGTCGGGGTGTAGCGCAGTCTGGTAGCGCATCTGCTTTGGGAGCAGAGGGTCGTGAGTTCGAATCCCACCACCCCGACCACCGAATCCAGCGCCCCGCCATGCGGGGCGTTTTCGTTTGCGGCCGGCTTCGGCCAGCGACTCAGGCCTCAGGCCGGCGTGCGGAACGAGGCCACCGCCTGCAGCAGGCCGCCGGCCTGCTCGCGCATGTCCTGCGCGGCGGCGGCACTCTCCTCGACCAGCGCGGCATTCTGCTGGGTGCTGCGGTCCATCTGGGTGATCGCCTGACCGACCTGCTCGATGGCGGCGTTCTGGTCCTGGCTGGCGTCGCTGATGTCGGCGACGATGCTGCTGACCCGCTCGATCGAGCGCACGATGTCTTCCATCGTCGCGCCGGCGCGGCCCACCAGCGCCGAGCCCTGCTCGACCCGGCCGACGCTGGTCGAGATCAGGTTCTTGATCTCGCGCGCCGCCTCGGCCGAGCGCTGCGCCAGATTGCGCACTTCGCTGGCCACCACCGCAAAGCCCCGGCCCTGTTCGCCGGCACGCGCGGCTTCCACCGCAGCATTTAGCGCCAGGATGTTGGTCTGGAAGGCGATCGAGTCGATCACGCCGATGATGTCGCCGATCTTGCGCGAGGACTCGCTGATGCCGTCCATCGTCTGCACCACGTCGCGCATCAGCGTGCCGCCGCCGGTGGCGATCTGCACCGCATCCTGGGCCAGCCGGGTGGCTTCCTGGGCATGGCCGGTGTTGGTCCGCACGGTGTTGCTCAGCTCGTCCATCGTTGCGGCGGTCTGCTGCAGCGCGCTGGCCTGATCCTCGGTGCGCCGGCTCAGGTCGTTGTTGCCCTCGGCGATCTGGTTGCTGGCCTGGGCGACCGTCTCGGCACTGCCGCGCACGCCGCTCACGATCTGCGTCAGCGAGGCCTGCATCTCCTGCAGCGCGCGCAGCAGCGGCGAGAACTCGTCATGCTCGCGGTCGGTCACCGGGGTGGCCAGATCGCCGTCGCGCACCCGCTCGGCGATGCGCGTGCTCTCCTCGACCCGCCGGCTCATCGTGCGGCCGAGCTGCACCGTGTTCCAGACCAGCCCCGCTGCCAGCAGTCCGAGCACCGACATCAGGATCGTCATGGTCTGGCTGACGGCCTGACTGATCTGGTCGATTTCCTTCTTGAGTGCGCCTTGCTGATAACTGACGTTGCCGCTGAGCGTCTTGAGCAGCGCGTTGCGGGCAGGAATGGTCTTGTCGACCAGATGAGCCATCGCCTCGTCGCGACGGCCTTCCTGCACCAGGGCCAGATTGGCGCCGGCGATTTCCCAGAAGGTCTTCAGCTCCCCGGGCACCGGCGCGAAGTGGGTGCGGCCCTGCTCGCTGAAAAGCTTGCTCTCATAGCTGGCCATCGACTGATCGATCAGCTGGCGCCGCTTCAGGATGTCGTCGATCGCGGCCTGGCGCTCGTCGGCATTGCGCGCCAGCATGCCGTGGCGCAGCTGCAGCGAGCTCTGGGTCACGTACAACTCCATCTGTGCCATCTCGCCCAGCTGCGCGGTTCGCACCGTCTCGGTCCGCCGGGCGATGTCCTTGGCTGCGCCGAGCTTCCAGTACGAGAAGCCGGCCGTGCCCGCCATCAGCGTCACCGTCAGCATGGAAAAGAGATATTGACGGCGTGTCACGCCGGGTGCGGGCCAGAGAGCCATGTCTTTTGTTCCTGCCGTGCTCGACACTGGTTGGACATGGGTTCCGGTATCGGCAGATTCATGCGGATCTGAACCCCGGTGGTATCATGCAGGGCTCTGCCTGTAGCTCAACTGGATAGAGCAGCTGCCTTCTAAGCAGCAGGTCGGGGGTTCGAGTCCCTCCGGGCAGGCCAGTCGGCTTGCTGGCCCAACGCCAGAAAATCCGCCCAATACAAGCACGAAGCCCCTGGGGGATCACTCTCCCCCAGGGGCTTCGCGCATTGGATCGCTGGAGCGACCCGATCAGTGGTCAGTGGTCAGAGATCGGCGTCCGCCGACTCCAGCATTCTCTGGCTCTGCTGGGCCAGCGGCTTGGTGGCCCAGGCCCAGGCCGAGGCCACGCCCTCGCGACGGACGCAGGCCCGGACCTGGGCGCGCAGCTCGCGGCGCGGGCCGCGGATCCGCTCGACGGTGCAGCGGCCGGTGACCGCCTCGACGATGTGCATGTCGACTTTCATGAAATCCTTGTGTTCGCGATGAGCGGCCCGGACGGGCCGCGGGCATGCATCATGCCCGTGTTCCGGCCGAGCGTTCAGTCGCAGCCTCGGCCGCACGTCGACCGCGCATCAACCGCGCAGCAGGAAGGCCGCCGTCATCGCCAGGCCGGTCAGCACCACGCCGGTGCGCACCCAGGCCGCCGGCAGCCGTCGTGCCAGCCGCGCGCCGATGAAGCCGCCCAGCGTGGCGGCCACCATCATCACCAGCGCCTGCGGCCAGGCCACCGCGCCGGCCCAGGCGAAGGCGGCCACCGACAGCAGCGACAGCACCAGCGAGTTCAGGTTCTTCAGCGCGTTGGCGGTGTTGAGGCTGGATTCGCCGGTCAGCGTGTACAGCGCCATCAGCAGGATGCCCAGGCCGCCGTTGAAATAGCCGCCGTAGACGGCCACCGCGAACAGGCCGAGCCGCTGCACCCGCAGCGAGGCGGAGGACGACGAGGGCGAGGGCATCGACATGCTGGCGTCCCGCGCCCGGCGTGCGGCCACCAGGCGCGGCCCGAGCGCGAACAGCACGGTGGCGAACAGCAGCAGCCACGGCACCGCGGCCGAGAACAGCCGGGCCGGCGTGACCAGCAGCAGCCCGGCTCCGGCCAGGCCGCCCAGCGCGCAGATCAGCGCCTCGGCATGGCGGCGTGCGGCCGGCAGCTCGGCGAGTTCGCGCCGGAAGCCCAGCGCGCTGCCGAGATAGCCGGGACTGACCGCCACCGCGCTGGTCGCATTGGCGACGATCGGCGGCAGGCCGGTCCAGACCAGCGCAGGAAAGGTGAGAAAGCTGCCGCCTCCGGCGATCGCGTTGAGCGCGCCGGCGCCCAGCGCCGAGGCGCTCAGCAGCAGGAGATGGGAAAGGTTCAGGGGCAGATCAAGTGCGGACATGCCCCCGAGTGTCTCAGCTCCGCGCGCGGCGGGCGCGGGCCTCGCCGGCCTGCGGGCGCACCATCAGCTGGCGGCGCGCCTCCGGATAGATCAGCGACTCCTCCAGATCGATGTGGTCCTTGTAGAGTTCGGTGAAGACGGCGGTGCCCTGGCGCAGCGCGTCGATGTCGTACCAGCTGTAGCCCTGAGCGACCGCATCGATCTGCGCCGACAGCTCCAGCCAGTCTTCCTCGAGCCAGCCGTGATCCTGCTGCAGGCGCAGGATGTGCTGCACCAGCTCGGCGTCGCCGCTGGCGAGCAGGCCGGGAAAGACCAGCCGCTCCTCGTCGGCATGATGCGCGCGTGCGGTCTGGCTGAAGAAGCGCACGATGTCGGAGGCCATGCGGCGTGCCACCGCATCGACGCCCTTGTCGTCCAGGTGATCGACCAGGGCGGCCATGTCGCGCAGCGTCGCCAGCACCTCGCGGTGGCAGGTGTCCAGCGCCTCGAATTCCTGCTCGACCGGGATCGGCACCGGCAGGACGGCTTCAGCGGCAAGGGATGCGGACAGGCTCATGATCGACTCCTGGGTGGTGCGCTGCAGCAGCGCGATGGGCCCATTCTTGGCCTGTCGCCGGCACGCGGGTTGAGCGAGGTCAACCCGGGATCAGTCCGGAGAAAATTCACATTTCAGGTGCATCCGTGCCGATCTTGCCTCATTCTGGTGCCTTCTTCGCCGCCTGGCCGCACAGATAGGTCCAGACCAGCGTCGCGGCGGCGTTGCTGCTGAGATCGGCGTGGTCGTAGGGTGGCGCGACCTCGACGCAGTCCATGCCGACCCAGTTCTCGCCGGCCAGCTCCTCGAGCAGCGTCAGCGCCTGCGCGGTGGTCAGGCCGCCGGGCTCGGGCGTGCCGGTGCCGGGCGCGAAGGCCGGATCGAGCGCGTCGATGTCGAAGCTGAGGTAGAGCGGCGGCTGGCCGCAGGCGGCCCAGCGCGCCTTCAGGGTGTCGATGACCTCGGCGAGCTGGGCGGCGCTCTCGCGCCCGCGCAGGTCGCGCGCGGTCCAGATCAGGCCGCCCTGGTCGCGCACATAGTCGCGCGCGGCGCGGTGGCCGGCGCTGCGGATGCCGATCTGCGCAAACGCCTGCGGATCGACCAGGCCCTCCTGGATCGCCTCGTACACCCAGGTGCCGTGGCCGCTGGGCTCGCCGAAATGGTCTTCCCAGGTGTCGCAGTGGGCATCGAAGTGCAGCACGCCGAGCGGCCGGCCGTGCTGCTGGCGCTGGGCGCGCAGCAGCGACAGCGTGATCGAGTGGTCGCCGCCGAGCCAGACCATGTGCTGGCGCGCCAGCAGCGCCGCGGCCTGCGGCTCCAGCGCCGCGCGCATGCGCTCCAGGCTGGTGTTGGGCAGCGCCAGGTCGCCGTGGTCGCACAGCAGCGCGTCGGGCGAGACCTCGAACAGCGGATGGATGCCGTCGCACAGCATGTGGCTGGCCTGACGGATCGCGCGCGGGCCGAAGCGTGCACCGGGGCGGTTGGTGACGGCGCCGTCCCAGGCGATGCCGGCCAGGCCGAAGGGGCGGGGCTGCGGGCCGGCGGGCACTTTCATGAAGGTGTGGGCGGACAGGAAGGCAAAGGCGTGGTCGCTCATGGCTTGAACCGAGGGTCGATCAGGCCCGCAGTGTGCAAGATCCGCGGCATGAAGACCTCGACCGAAACCCTGCAGGCCCTGCATGCCGCCGAGATGCAGCGCTATCTCGACACCCACCCGCGTTCGGTCGCGCTGGCCGACGAGGCCACCCGCCACTGGCTCTACGGCCTGCCGATGCACTGGATGCGCGACTGGCCGGCGCCACGGCCGCTGTTCGTCGCCGAGGCGCGCGGCGCGCGGCTGCGCTGCGTCGACGGGCATGTCTACGACGATTTCTGCCTGGGCGACACCGGCGCGATGTTCGGCCACGGCCCGGCGCCTGTGGCGCAGGCGCTGGCGCTTCAGGCCGGGCGCGGCCTGACCGCGATGTTGCCGCCCGGGACGCTGCCCGACATCGGCCGGCGGCTGGCTGCGCTGTTCGGGCTGCCGCGCTGGCAGGTCACGCTGAGCGCGACCGACGCCAACCGTTTCGTGCTGCGCTGGGCGCGCGCGATCACCGGGCGGCCGAAGCTGCTGGTCTTCGAGGGCTGCTATCACGGCACCGTCGACGACACGCTGGTCGACCGCGCCGACGACGGGCGCACGCTCACCCGCGCCAGCCTGCTCGGCCAGGTGCAGGATCTGGCGATCGGCACCGTCGTCGTGCCGTTCAACGATGCCGCGGCGGTCGAGGCGGCGCTGGCCGGCGGCGACATCGCGGCGGTGCTGACCGAGCCCGCGCTCACCAACTGCGGCCTGGTGCCGCCGCTGCCGGGTTTCCTGGAGGCGGTGCAGGCGGCCTGCCGGCGCCACGGCACGCTGCTGGTGCTCGACGAGACGCACACGCTGTCGAGCGGCCCCGGCGGGCTGGGTCGCCGGCTCGGGCTGCAGCCGGACTTCCTGGTCGCCGGCAAGGCGGTGGCCGGCGGCATGCCCTGCGCGGTCTACGGCTTCACCGATGCGGTGGCCGAGCGCATGGCGCGCACGAAGGAGGCTGCGCCCGAGGGCCATTCCGGCATCGGCACGACGCTCTCGGGCGGCCTGCTCGGGCTGGCGGCGCTGCAGGCCTGTCTGGCCGAGGTGATGACGCCCGCGGCCTGGGCGCGCATGGAGGCCGGCGCGGCGCGGCTGCAGGCCGCGCTGGAGCAGGTGATCGCCGCGCGTGCGCTGCCCTGGAGCGTGACCCGGCTGGGCGCGCGCATGGAGCTGCAGTTCTGTGCCCGCGCGCCGCGCGACGCGCGCGAGGCCGCCGCGGCGATGCACGCGCCGCTGGAGCGGCTGCTGCACCTGTGGCTGCTCAACCGCGGCGTGCTGCTGACGCCCTTTCACGACATGCTGCTGGTCTCGCCCGAGACGGACGATGCGGCGATCGACCGGGTCGCGGCGCTGCTCGACCGCTTCCTTGCCGGTCTGACCCCGGCCTGATCCGGAATTTTCATGCTGCCGAACATCGTTCCATAATGCGGAAAATTGTTCTGCTGCGGCGCATCAAAATTTTCCATCGTGAGAAAAATTTTACCATGATGTGAAATGATCTCTATAAGTCGTTGATTTCATTGGGATCAAAAAGATGTCTTATATAAGACATAAGTGTTGGCGACCGGAAGGGGCGGGATTAAGCTTGAGCCATCGAACACGCCGTGTTCAGCCTCCTTGAAACACCGTCGAACGGAGAGACTCATGACGAACCTGACCCGCGAACAACAGATCGCCGCCCTCGAGAAGGACTGGGCCGAGAACCCCCGCTGGAAGCTGGTGAAGCGCGGCTACAGCGCCGCTGACGTCGTGCGCCTGCGCGGCTCGCTGCAGCCCGAATACACCCTGGCCCAGCGCGGCGCCAAGGTCCTGTGGGACAAGGTCAACGGTGGCGCCAAGAAGGGCTATGTCAACGCCTTCGGCGCGATCACCGCCGGTCAGGCGATGCAGCAGGCCAAGGCCGGCCTGGAAGCGGTGTACCTGTCGGGCTGGCAGGTCGCTGCCGACGGCAACACCTCGGAAACGATGTACCCGGACCAGTCGCTGTACGCCTACGACTCGGTGCCGACGATGGTGCGTCGCATCAACAACACCTTCAAGCGCGCCGACGAGATCCAGTGGAGCCGCGGCATCAACCCGGGCGACGAAGGCTACATCGACTACTTCCTGCCGATCGTCGCTGACGCGGAAGCCGGCTTCGGCGGCGTGCTGAACGCCTTCGAGCTGATGAAGAACATGATCGCGTCGGGCGCTGCCGGCGTTCACTTCGAAGACCAGCTGGCCGCGGCCAAGAAGTGTGGCCACATGGGTGGCAAGGTGCTGGTCCCGACCCGCGAAGCCGTCGAGAAGCTGATCTCCGCCCGTTTCGCCGCTGACGTGATGGGCGTGCCGACCCTGATCCTGGCCCGCACCGACGCCGAAGCCGCCAACCTGATCACCTCGGACTACGACGAGAACGACAAGCCCTTCCTGACCGGCGAGCGCACCCAGGAAGGCTTCTTCCGCGTGAAGAACGGCCTGGAGCAGTCGATCAGCCGTGGCGTCGCCTACGCGCCCTACGCCGACCTGGTGTGGTGCGAGACCGGCGTGCCCGACATCGGCTTCGCCCGTGAATTCGCGCAGGCCGTGCTGTCGGCCTGCCCGGGCAAGCTGCTGTCGTACAACTGCTCGCCGTCGTTCAACTGGAAGAAGAACCTGAGCGACAGCCAGATCGCTTCCTTCCAGGAAGAGCTGAGCGCGCTGGGCTACAAGTATCAGTTCATCACGCTGGCCGGCATCCACGTCAACTGGTACAACACCTTCAAGTTCGCCCACGCCTATGCCCGCGGCGAAGGCATGAAGCACTACGTCAACATGGTCCAGGAGCCGGAATTCCAGGCCCGCGAACAAGGCTACACCTTCGTGTCGCACCAGCAGGAAGTCGGCACCGGCTACTTCGACGAAGTGACCACCGTGATCCAGGGCGGGTCGTCCAGCGTCAAGGCGCTGACCGGCTCGACCGAGGAAGAGCAGTTCCACTGATGACTGCTCCGGCGCCCGTGCGGGCCGGTCCGTGATCCGGTCGGCCGTGCGGGTGCCAACCCACAGTTCATGTGGCTTTGCAACGTTCTGTTTTGAGTTCTGTTCTTGAAGGCCTCGGAGTTCATGCCTCCGGGGCCTCTTTTTTGGTGCGATCATGATGCCGGGAGGCATCGGATAAAATGCGCAGATCCTTCCGATCCACCGACCAGCAAGACACGGGAAAGGCACCAAGGGTTATGACACCGCGAACTCCACCGTCATCACGGACCGCCACCGCGGTCTGACCGGTCGGCCGCGGCTTGTTTCCCGACAGTCCCCAGACGGAAAGCGCGGCGACCCCGCGCTTTTTGCTTTTCCGAATTCCTCTTCCGTCCAAGGTTCCCCGATGATCTCGATCCAGCTCCCCGATGGCTCCCTGCGTGAATTTCCCGGTCCGGTCACGGTGGCCGATGTCGCCGCGTCGATCGGCACCGGCCTGGCCAAGGCGGCCCTGGCCGGTCGGGTCGGCGCGGGCGCGGGCGAGGGCGCGCGCCTGGTCGACACCAGCCATCTGATCGAGGCCGACACGAAGCTGGCGATCATCACCGCCAAGGATGCCGACGGCCTGGACATCATCCGCCACTCGACCGCCCACCTGCTGGCCTACGCGGTCAAGGAGCTCTTCCCCGACGCGCAGGTCACCATCGGCCCGACGATCGAGCACGGCTTCTACTACGACTTCGCCTACAAGCGCCCCTTCACGCCCGAGGATCTGGCAGCCATCGAGAAGAAGATGCTTGAGCTGGCCAACAAGGACGAGAAGGTGGTGCGCCGCGTGCTGCCGCGCGACGAGGCGGTCGACTACTTCAAGTCGATCGGCGAGGCCTACAAGGCCGAGATCATCCAGAGCATCCCGGCCGACCAGGACGTCTCGCTGTACGCTGAAGGGACGTTCACCGACCTGTGCCGCGGCCCGCATGTGCCCTCGACCGGCAAGCTCAAGTTCTTCAAGCTGATGAAGGTGGCCGGCGCCTACTGGCGCGGCGACCACCGCAACGAGATGCTGCAGCGCGTCTACGGCACCGCCTGGGCCACCAAGGACGATCTGCAGAAGTACCTGACGATGCTGGAAGAAGCCGAGAAGCGCGACCACCGCCGCCTGGGCCGCGAACTCGATCTCTTCCACATGGACGAGCATTCGCCCGGCACCGTCTTCTGGCATCCGAAGGGCTGGACGGTCTGGCAGGCGGTCGAGCAGTACATGCGCGCGGTCTACCGCGACAACGGCTATCAGGAGGTCAAGGGTCCGCAGATCCTCGACAAGGGCCTGTGGGAGAAGACCGGCCACTGGGACAAGTACCGCGACAACATGTTCGTGACCGAGTCGGAGAAGCGCGACTATGCGCTCAAGCCGATGAACTGCCCCGGCCACATCCTCATCTACAAGCAGGGCATCAAGAGCTACCGCGACCTGCCGCTGCGCTACGGCGAGTTCGGCCAGTGCCACCGCAACGAGCCCACCGGCGGCCTGCACGGCATCATGCGCGTGCGCGGCTTCACGCAGGACGATGGCCACATCTTCTGCACCGAGGACCAGATCCAGGCCGAGTGCGACGCCTTCACCGCGCTGCTGCAGAAGGTCTACGCCGATTTCGGCTTCACCGAGATCCTCTACAAGGTCGCCACCCGCCCCGAGAAGCGCATCGGCGCCGACGCGCTCTGGGACAAGGCCGAGAGCGCGCTGATCGAGAGCCTGCGCCGCACCGGCTGCGAGTTCGAGATCGCCCCGGGCGACGGTGCCTTCTACGGCCCGAAGATCGAGTACACGCTGAAGGATGCGCTGGGCCGCCACTGGCAGTGCGGCACGATCCAGGTCGATTTCTCGCTGCCTGAGCGCCTGGGTGCGGAATATGTCGCGGAATCGGGCGACCGGGTGCATCCGGTGATGCTGCACCGCGCCATTCTCGGCAGCCTGGAGCGTTTCATCGGCATCCTGATCGAGGAGCACGCCGGCGCGCTGCCCTCCTGGCTGGCGCCGATCCAGGTCGTGGTGCTGAACATTACCGATGCGCAGGCCGACTATGCGCGCGACGTGGCCAAAACGCTGCAAAAACAAGGACTTAGGGTCTCGCTCGATTTGCGCAATGAAAAGATCACGTATAAAATCCGCGAGCATTCTTTGCAGAAGGTTCCTTACCTGCTCGTTGTCGGTGACAAGGAGAGGGCCGCGGGGGCCGTTGCAGTGCGCGCCCGAGGCAATCAGGACCTCGGGGTGATGGCTCTCGAAGCCTTCTCCCAGAAGATCGCTGCCGAACTGGCTCCCGCGCGGGGCGAGTGAGGTCCACCGGTCTTTCGTCCTTGTCCCCAGGCGTGAATCCATGGTTTTTGGGTCGCCAGCCCTTGAAGGAATCTCACCATCGCTACCTTTCTTGATCGCCGCACGCCCAACGCGGAGCGCAAGCATCGTCTCAACCGCGAGATCGTCGTCCCCGAAGTTCGTCTGAACGGACCGGAAAACGAGCCGCTGGGCATCGTCAGCATCCAGGAGGCCCTGCGGCTGGCCGCCGAAAGCGACGTGGACCTGGTGGAGATCTCCGCGACGGCGCAGCCGCCGGTGTGCCGCCTGATGGACTACGGCAAGTTCAAGTATCAGGAACAGAAGCGTGCCGCGGAGGCCAAGGCCAAGCAGCACGTCATCGACGTGAAGGAAGTCAAGTTCCGTCCGGGCACGGACGAAGGCGACTACCAGATCAAGATGCGCAACCTGCGCCGCTTCCTCGAGGATGGCGACAAGGGCAAGGTCACGCTGCGTTTCCGTGGCCGCGAGATCACCCACCAGGACATCGGCATGCGCCTGCTGGAGCGGGTGCGCGACGAGCTGACCGATGTGTCGGTGGTCGAGCACATGCCCAAGCTCGAAGGCCGCCAGATGATCATGGTGCTGGCGCCGAAGCGCAAGAAATGATCTCCGCCAGCTCCCGCGCTTGCGCGGGGCTGGCACAAAAGTCGCCGCTCGGCGACAATCGACGTTTTTCGAGCGCGCAGCGGTCTGGTCGCCGCTGTCGCTCAGTGCCCGCAGGCCCCCAAGAGTCCGAGTCGTTCGGGCCGCCTCGCAGGAACATTCCAAGGAGCAGTCATGCCCAAGATGAAGACCAAGAGCAGCGCGAAGAAGCGT
The DNA here is from genome assembly GCF_023706025.1 of Sphaerotilus sp. FB-3. NCBI lineage: Bacteria > Pseudomonadati > Pseudomonadota > Betaproteobacteria > Burkholderiales > Sphaerotilaceae > Sphaerotilus > Sphaerotilus sp. FB-3. The sequence goes on from NZ_BQWE01000010.1 coordinate 125,539, forward strand.
TTTCGCGTGCGTCCGGGTGGTACCGTGAAGCGCGGCCAAGCCTTCAAGCGCCACATCCTGACCAAGAAGTCGACCAAGACGAAGCGCCAGCTGCGCGGTGCCGCCAATGTGCATGAGACCAACATGGGTCACATGGCACAGATGCTGCCGTTCGCCGGTCTGTAATTCACCACACTGAAGGAGTCACACAATGCCTCGCGTCAAACGTGGTGTTACCGCCCGCGCCCGTCACAAGAAGGTCCTCGCCCTCGCCAAGGGTTTCCGTGGTCGTCGCAAGAACGTCTATCGCATCGCCAAGCAGGCGGTGATGAAGGCGGGCCAGTACGCCTACCGTGACCGCCGTGCCAAGAAGCGCGAATTCCGTCGCCTGTGGATCGCGCGCATCAACGCCGGTTCGCGCGCACTGGGCCTGACGTACAGCAAGTTCGTCGCCGGCCTGAAGAAGGCCAAGATCGACCTGGACCGCAAGGTTCTGGCCGACCTCGCCGTCAACGATCCTGCCGCCTTCGGCAGCATCGTCGAGAAGGTGAAGGCCCAGCTCGCTTGAGTCTGACGGCACCGGAAGCGGTTCGCGCCGTTTCCGTGTCCCTCGAAAAAGGCCGACACTGCGTTCGGCCTTTTTTCTTGGCTGTCGCCGCCCGCAGGTGCGCGCGACGGCAGCATGCACAACCCGTCCCCCGATGAACGATCTCGACCAACTCGTGCAGGCCGCGCAGGCCGACTTCGCGGCGGCCGCCACGCCCGCCCAGCTCGAAGACGCCAAGGCGCGCTACACCGGCAAGACCGGTCAGGTGACCGAGCTGCTCAAGGGCATGGCGAAACTGTCGCCCGAAGAGAAGAAGACCCGCGGCGCCGCGATCAACGAGACCAAGCAGCGCATCGAAGCCGCGCTGACGGCCCGCCGCCAGGCGCTGGCCGAGGCCGAACTGCAGGCGCAGCTCAAGGCCGAGGCGCTCGATGTCACGCTGCCCGGTCGCGGCCGCTCCGTCGGGGGCCTGCATCCGGTGTCGCGCACGATGGAGCGCATCGAGCAGATCTTCGGCTCGATGGGCTTCGACGTCGCCGACGGCCCCGAGATCGAGACCGACTGGTACAGCTTCACCGCGCTGAACAATCCGGAGAACCATCCGGCGCGTTCGATGCAGGACACCTTCTACGTCGACATGAAGGACGAGGCCGGCCGCCCGCTGTGCCTGCGCCCGCACACCTCGCCGATGCAGGTGCGCTATGCGCGCCAGCATGCCGCCACCCATGCCGGCAAGGATCCGCTGCCCGAGATCCGCGTCATCGCGCCGGGCCGCACCTACCGCGTCGACAGCGACGCGACCCACTCGCCGATGTTCCACCAGTGCGAAGGCCTGTGGATCGGCGAGAACGTCTCGTTCAAGGACCTGAAGGCGGTCTTCACCGACTTCTTCCGCACCTTCTTCGAGACCGACGATCTGCAGCTGCGTTTCCGCCCCAGCTTCTTCCCCTTCACCGAGCCGTCGGCCGAGGTCGACATCGCCTTCTCGTCGGGGCCGCTGAAGGGCCGCTGGCTCGAGGTGGCCGGCTCCGGCCAGGTGCACCCGAACGTGGTGCGCAACTTCGGCCTGGATCCGGAGCGCCACATCGGCTTCGCCTTCGGCATGGGCCCGGACCGGCTGACGATGCTGCGCTACGGCGTGGCCGACCTGCGCCTGTTCTTCGAGGGCGATCTGCGCTTCCTCGGCCAGTTCCGCTGATTTCCCGGCCCAGCCCGCCACGCCCCGGATTCCAAGGACCAGAAGATGCAATTTCCCGAATCGTGGTTGCGCGAGTACTGCAACCCTGAGCTGACGACGCAAGAGCTTGCCGACCTGCTGACGATGTCCGGCATGGAAGTCGAGGAGCTCCAGCCGGTCGCGCCGCCCTTCACCGGCATCGTCGTCGCCGAGATCCTGACCGCCGACCAGCACCCCAACGCCGACAAGCTGCGGGTGTGCACCGTCGCGGCCGGCCCGTTCAGCAAGGACGGCCCGCTGCAGATCGTCTGCGGCGCCCCGAATGCCCGCGCCGGCATCAAGATCCCGCTGGCCACCGTCGGCGCGGAGCTGCCGCCCGGCGAGGACGGCAAGCCCTTCAAGATCGGCAAGGGCAAGCTGCGCGGCGTCGAGAGCTTCGGCATGCTGTGCTCGGCGCGCGAGCTGAAGATCGCCGACGACCACGGCGGCCTGCTCGAGCTGCCGGCCGACGCGCCGGTGGGCACCGACATCCGCGAGTACCTGAACCTCGACGACACGCTGTTCACGCTCAAGCTCACGCCGAATCTCGGCCACTCCCTGAGCGTCTACGGCATCGCGCGCGAAGTGTCGGCGCTGACTGGCGCGCCGCTCAAGACCCTGACGGCCGAGCCGGTCGTGCCGACGCTGGACGACACGGTGGCGGTGCGCGTCGAGGCGACCGACCTGTGCGGCCGCTTCTCCGGCCGCATCGTGCGCGGCATCGACACCACCGCCAAGACCCCGCAGTGGATGGTCGACCGGCTGGCGCGCTGCGGCCAGCGCCCGGTCAGCGCGCTGGTCGACATCTCGAACTACGTCATGTTCGAGACCGGCCAGCCCAGCCACATCTTCGACCTCGACAAGATCCACGGCGGCCTGGTGGTGCGCTGGGGCCGCGAGGGTGAAAGCCTGAAGCTGCTCAACGGCAACACCATCACGGTCGACGGCCAGGTCGGCGTGATCGCCGACGAGCATGCCGACGGCCGCCAGGTGGTCGAATCGCTCGCCGGCATCATGGGCGGCGATGCCACCGCGGTGGGCGACGACACGAAGAACGTCTATGTCGAGGCCGCCTTCTGGTGGCCGGACGCAGTCGCCGGCCGGGGCCGTCGCTACAACTTCAGCACTGACGCCGGCCACCGCTACGAGCGCGGTGTCGACCCGGCGCAGACGGTGGCGCGCATCGAGCGCATCACGCAGCTGATCCTCGAGATCTGCGGCGGCGAGGCCACCGCCTGCGGCCCGGTGACCGATGTGCAGCCGAACCTGCCGGCGCGCTCGCCGGTGGCGCTGCGGGTGGCACGCGCGGCCAAGGTCATCGGCATGCCGGTGACGCAAGCCCAGTGCGTCGAGGTCTTCCGCCGCCTGGGCCTGGCGTTCACCGAGGCCGAGGGCGTGCTGACCGTCACCCCGCCGAGCTGGCGCTTCGACCTCGAGATCGAGGAAGACCTGATCGAGGAGGTGATCCGCGTCATCGGCTTCGACAAGCTGCCGCTGAGCGCGCCGCTGGCCCCCGTCAGCGCCCGGGTGCGCCCGGAGGCGCAGCGCAGCAGCCATGCGCTGCGCCGCGCGGTCGCCGCGCTCGACTACCAGGAGACGATCAACTTCTCCTTCGTCGAGGAGCGCTGGGAGGCGGAGCTGGCCGGCAACCTCGAGCCGATCCGCCTGCTCAACCCGATCGCCGCGCCGCTGTCGGTGATGCGCTCGAGCCTGCTGGGCTCGCTGGTGCAGGTGCTGCGCCACAACCTGGCGCGCCGCGCCACCCGCGTGCGGGTGTTCGAGCTGGGCCGCGTGTTCCGCCGCGACGCCTCGGTGCAGACCAGCGAGCAGACGGTGGTCGGCATCGACCAGCCGCTGAAGCTCGCCGGTCTGGCCTGGGGCCCGGTCGAGCCGCTGCAGTGGGGCGCCAGGGAGCGTGCGGTCGACTTCTTCGATGTCAAGGCCGATGTCGAGGCGCTGCTGGCGCCGCGGGTGGCGACCTTCGTCGCCGCCGAGCATCCGGCGATGCACCCGGGCCGCTGCGCCCGCGTCGAGCTGGACGGCCGCACGATCGGCTTCGTCGGCGAGCTGCATCCGCGCTGGAAGCAGGGCTACGAGCTGCCGGCCGGGCAGGGCGCGCCGGTGCTGTTCGAGCTGGATGTGCCGGCGCTGCTGGCCCGTCCGGTGCCGGCCTACCAGCCGGTGGCGCGCCAGCAGGCGGTCAACCGCGACATCGCGCTGATCGTCGGCGAGGCGGCCGGCCATGACGCGGTGATCGGCAGCCTGCTGGCGGCCGACACCGGCGGGCTGCTGCGCTCGGCGCGGCTGTTCGATGTCTACCGGCCGGCGCCGGGTGCCGCGGGCTTCCAACCCGGCGAGCGCAGCCTGGCGATCCGCCTGGAGCTGCTCGACGACGAGGCCCCGCTGACCGACGAGCGCAGCGACGCGGCGGTCAAGGCCGCGATCGAGGCCGCCCGCCAGGCGGCGGGCGCGCGCCTGCGTGGCGAGTGAGACGATGATGCTGTGAGCCGCCAGGAGACCGAATGCCCATCGACGACCACGATCCCGTGCCCGCCCGCGTCGTCTCGATCGAGACTCCGACGCTGACCAAGGCCGAGCTGGCCGAGCTGCTCTTCGAGCGGCTGGGCCTGAACAAGCGCGAGTCCAAGGACATGGTCGAGGCCTTCTTCGAGTTCATGCATGCCTCGCTCGCGCGTGGCGAGGAGGTCAAGCTTTCCGGCTTCGGCAACTTCCAGGTGCGGCGCAAGGCGCCGCGCCCGGGCCGCAACCCGCGCACCGGCGAGTCGATCCCGATCGAGGCGCGCAAGGTCGTGACCTTTCACGCCAGCCACAAGCTCAAGGATGCGGTCCAGGGCGATGTCCCCGGCGACGGGGACTCGGAGTAAAGTCTCAGGACTTTCTCCGAACCCGTTGATCCGGAATGGAAAACAACCTGCCCGCCATCCCGCCGAAGCGCTATTTCACGATCGGCGAAGTCAGCGAGCTGTGCGGCGTCAAGCCGCATGTGCTGCGCTACTGGGAGCAGGAGTTCGCGCAGCTGCGCCCGGTCAAGCGGCGCGGCAACCGGCGCTACTACCAGCGCCACGAGGTGCTGCTGGTGCGCCGCATCCGCGATCTGCTCTACGAGCAGGGCTTCACCATCAGCGGCGCGCGCAACCGGCTGGCCGAACTGGGCCCCGGCGCGATCCGGGCCCTCGAGGACGAGCAGGATCTGGACGAGGCCCTGGCCGAGGCCGCCGCGCCGCCGGCTGCGGCCGGCGCCGAGCCTGAGGCCTTGCCCTCGCCATCGGCGCTGCTGCCGCCGCTGCCCGAGCCATCGGCCGGGCCGCTGACCCCGCAGCAACTGCGTGCCGAGCTGCTGGCGATCCGGGCCTTGCTGGGCTGATCAAAAAAAATCGCCCGAAACGCTGGACTCTATCGCGCAATTCATCCTATAATTTCTTTCTCAGCAGTCGGGGCGTAGCGCAGCCTGGTAGCGCACTTGCATGGGGTGCAAGGGGTCGCGAGTTCGAATCCCGCCGCCCCGACCAATGAACTCAACAGGTTGGACCTCACAAGGGTCCAACCCGTTGGCCTTTGTGGGCTCCGAAAGTCGCACGGTTGCCTGATGGGCTGCTGTGACGTGCGCGCTGTCACACAAGGGTCCGCTCCCGCGAGGGGGCGGGCCCTTTGGCTTTTCGGCGTCAGCCCGCCGCGGTTGCCACCGCCTGCTTCACCAGCGCCTCGGCCAGCTGCGCCTGCTTGGCCTGCGCTGCTGCGATTTTGGCTTTGAGCTGGTCGCACAGGGCGAGGAGTTCGGTGACTTTGGCGACGATGCGGTGTTGTTCGGCGAGCGGCGGCAATGGCACTAGAAAGTCGTTCAAGCTCTCTTGATTGAGTTTTGGCATTTTTACTCGGTTCTCTGCGACGCGAACCTGAGATAAAAAATTCTCGCTAAGCATCAGGTATATCTGGTATTTGGCATTAATCCTGGAGTCAATCGGATACATATCCGCGCTGCACAGGCCGGCGAAGTCAACAAGAATTACCTTCGACAGCGAAGGTCGAATCTTAGAGTAGACGAGCTGACCTGGGTAGAAGCGACTGTTCGGCCCACGCACCCCAGAATCACGAACCGTTCTTTTGAACAGCAACCTGCCGGTTCCCTTTTCAATGCAGTCTGGCGCCACCTGCGGCTCATCCAGATGGTCTTCCGGACGCACCAGCGCTGATCGGATGCTGCAAATGTTAGAGAACTTGGTCCAGCACCAATTATTAGGCAGAGGCTCTGAAGTATCCGGTGAAGGGCTGGCGCCGAGTCGTTCGAGGAGCATGGGAGCAGCTTCATCGGATGCAATGCCTGTTCCTAGCCGACCCAGAACCCCAAGCTGCAGCACGCTGGCACGAAGTGCATCGACGCTGGCCTCGGTGGTGAAAACCGCCTCGAACTCCCCCGCCACCCGCTCCCACGCCGCCTGAAACTCCTCCGCATCCCGCGCCTGCGTCAGGCTGTCGAGCAACGCCTGCACCAGCCGGGCGTGGGCGTGCTGCGCGTCGGCCTGCCGCGCTTCCAGGCGGTCGCACAGGGCCATCAGTTCATCGACTTTGGCGACGATGCGGTGTTGTTCGGCGAGGGGAGGTAATTGGATCGGAAGGGCGGCTACCTGTTTGGTCGATATGTGTGGCACGCCATTGCTACGCCCTGGGTCGATCACATTGACAAAGAGCGGCGACCTTAACCAATGCAAGAGGAAGTCCGGTGCCAGTCGCCCTGCGAGCGGCGTGAGTTTGGCGACTCGTTGCAAGAGCAGGCACGGCAGATCTCTATCGGTGACCACTGCCACTTTGAGACCCGTCGAGATGATCGGACGATCCAGCGAAAGTAGGATGTCGCCAGAACTGAGCCCGAACGCTGAGTATTCCCCCGCCAGATCCTCACGCAGGTAAGCGCACTCTCTCCAGTCCAAGGTGCCGTGGCCAACATTTGCGTTGCGGGCCAGACGAACTCCACTTTTTGAAAACCATTCACTCTTGAATGCGTAGCCATTTTTGAAATTAACAACGCTTCCAAGTTGCACTGTTTCAAAATCGGGTGCGGCGCACGATGTGAACGCGCCCAAAATTGCCATTTTGGTAAACATGGCGCGCAACCGCTCCACACCCCCCGGCGCCTCCGCCAGCAACTCCAGGTTCTCCATCCATGCCGCGGTCGTTCGGGCGCCTTGGTGGGCGGGAATCCCCCCCGGCCCCCCTTTTTCAAAGGGGGGAGTGGTGGTGAAGTCGAGTTCGGCTTGGGCTGGGACGGGACTTGTTCCCCCCTTTGAAAAAGGGGGGCTAGGGGGGATTCGCATTTCACCTCGCATCAATCGACTTTCTCACACTCGCTTCAATCACGGCCATCACCCCATCCAGTTCGGTCAGCACCTGCCGGTTGTCGAAGCGCAGCACCTCCAGCCCCAGCGCCTGCAGCACCTGCGTGCGCTGCCGGTCGTAGTCCTGCGCATCGGGCTCATGGTGCTGCGAGCCGTCGAGTTCGATCACCAGGCTGGCCGCCGCGCAGTAGAAATCCACGATGTAGCCGGCGATCGGCTTCTGCCGATAGAACTGCACGCCGGCGACCTGCTTGCGGCGCAGGCACGCCCAGAGGCGCTGCTCGGCCTCGGTCGGATCGCTGCGCAACTGCCGGGACAGCGGCTTGAGCCGGCGTTGGTAGGGCAGCACGGCCTATCGCGCCAGCGCCTCGGCCAGCGCCGCCTTCAACTGCCCCTGCAGCGCCGCAATCTCCGCCTGCATCTGCCAGTATTCGGCCAGCAACTCGTCCGGGTCGTGGCTGACCTGCTCGCCGACATGCGGGTTCTTGCAGTCGAGATTCCAGTGGCGGGCGCGGATCTCGTCGATGCCGACCTTCCAGGCCTGCGGCGTCTCCTGCCGGTCGCCCCACCACGCCTCCTCGGTGGCGAACTCCTCGATGCGCATCGGCCGCGTCTTGGAATAGTTCTTCACGCCCGCCGGATACGGGTGCTCGTAGAACCAGACCTCGCGGGTCGGCTCGCCCTTGGTGAAGAACAGCAGGTTGGTCTTGATGCCGGTGTAGGGGTTGAAGACGCCATTGGGCAGCCGCACCACGGTGTGCAGATTGCACTCGGTCAGCAACTTCTCCTTGATCCGGCTCTTGATGCCCTCGCCGAACAGGAAGCCGTCGGGCAGCACCACCGCCGCGCGGCCGCCGCTCTTCAGCAGATGCATGATCAGCACCATGAACAGGTCGGCCGTCTCGCGGGTGCGGAAGGCGGCGGGGAAGTTGCCCTCGATGCCGTCTTCCTCCATGCCGCCGAAGGGCGGGTTGGCGACGATGCAGTCCACCCGCTCGCCCGGCCCCCAGCTGATCAGCGGTCGCGCCAGCGTGTTGTCATGGCGGATCTGGCTGGGCACCTCGATGCCGTGCAGGATCATGTTCGTGGTGGCCAGCAGATGCGGCAGCGGCTTCTTCTCCACGCCGAAGACGCTGGCCTGCAGCACCGCCTCGTCGGCGGGCGTCTTCACATGGCGGCGGCGCTTGTGCTCGATGGTGCAGGTCAGAAAGCCGCCGGTGCCGCAGGCCGGGTCCATCACCTTCTCGTGCAGCTGCGGGTCCACCATGCGCACCATGAACTCGGTCACCGGCCGCGGCGTGTAGAACTCGCCCGCGTTGCCGGCGTTCTGCAGGTCGCGCAGCAGCTGCTCGTACATGTCGCCGAAGGCGTGGCGCTCCTGCGCCTTGTTGAAGTCCACGCTCTCCTGGATCTTGTTGAGCACCTGCCGCAGCAGCTGCCCGGACTTCATGTAGTTGTAGGCGTCCTCGAACACGCCGCGGATCACGCGCGCCACCGGCCGCAGCTCGCCGCCATCGTCGCCCAGGCTCTGCAGCGTCGGGAACAGCTCGTTGTCGACGAAGCTCATCAGCTCGTCGCCGGTCATGCCCTCGGCATCGGCCGCCCAGTTCCGCCAGCGGTAGGCCGCGGGCAGCGGCGAGCGGTAGTCGTCGTCGAACAGCTCCCACTCCGTCTCGCGGTCATCGAAGACCTTCAGGAACAGCATCCAGACCAGCTGCCCGATGCGCTGCGCATCGCCGTCGACGCCGACGTCCTTGCGCATGATGTCCTGGATGGATTTGATGGCGGTGGTGATGGACATGCAGGAAAAGAGGAGGGAAGGAAGAGAAGGAAAAAAGGGTTTCCGGCCGCTCAGGATCAGGTTCAGGCATAGAGCTGGGTTTCCAGCTCCTGCACCGCACGCCTGAAGCCGGCCGGGCCGCCCAGGGCCTGGAGCAGTTCCACCGGCGCACCCAGCCGGGTGAACGGATCGAGGGTCAGGATTCTGCGGTCCTCGATCGGCTCGATGCCGGTGTCGGCGTACTTGTCGAGCAGGGCTTCCAGCACCTGACGCGCGATGCCCTCGTAGCGGCCGAACAGATCGCGCTTCCTCACATTGTCGGCGCGCTCGCGCCGGGTCAGCGGCGGTCGGCCGAAGGCGACATGGCAGACCAGATCGAAGGGGTCGAGCGCCGGGCCGCCCCGCGCGCCGATCTCCTCCTGCAGCGCCTCCCAGATCACGCCCTGCGCGGCCAGCTCGTCGATGACCGCCTTCTTCTGTTCGGCGCCGTTCCAGCGGCGCAGGAACTCGTCGAGCGAGGCGAACCGCTTCTGGACGCACGAGCGGGTGTAGTCGCGCAGGCTCTCGGTGACGAGCCGGCCGTCGGCGCCGTAGTACTGCACCCGCTCGGCCACGATCTGCACGCTGACCTGATCGGCGCCGACGCGGTACTTGACGCGGCGGCCTTCGCCCTCCCCATCACCGCCGCCGTCCGGGAAAACGCCGTCGGGCGAGGGGGAGGGCGCCGCCGGGGCGCTGCCGTCCGGCGTGTCCGGCGGCTCGTCCGGCGGCGTGACGGGATCGCCGGGGCCGGGCTCGAAGACCGTGACCGGCTCGCCGTCGAAGGCCGGATCGGCGAACAGCTCGGTCGCCTTCTTGAAGTCCAGGATCGTGAACCAGAACTTGCCGTGCTCCTCGTTGATCCGCGTGCCCCGGCCGATGATCTGCTTGAACTCGGTCATCGACTGGATGTGCTGGTCCAGCACGATCAGCTTGCAGGTCTGTGCGTCCACGCCGGTCGTCATCAGCTTGCTGGTGGTGGCGATGACCGGCCACGGCTGCTCGGGGTCGATGAAGCTGTCCAGCTCGGCCTTGCCCTCGACATCGTCGCCGGTGATGCGCATGACGTACTTGCGGTTGCGCCGGACCTGCTCGGGGTTCAGGTTCACCAGCGCCTGGCGCATGCGCTCGGCGTGGTCGATGTCGCTGCAGAACACGATGGTCTTCTGCATCGGGTCGGTGGCCTGCAGGAACTCGGTGATCTTCCGGGCCACCAGCTCGGTGCGCGCGTCCAGCACCAGGCTGCGGTCCATGTCCTTCAGGTTGTAGATGCGGTCCTCGACCCGCTGGCCGTTGCGGTCGAGCAGGCCCTGGGGCGGGCGCCAGCCCTGCAGGTCGCGGTCGAGGTCGACGCGCACCACCTTGTAGGGCGCCAGGAAGCCGTCGTCGATGCCCTGCTTCAGGCTGTAGCTGTAGACCGGCTCGCCGAAGTAGCCCAGGCTGGAGACCTCGCGCGTCTCCTTGGGCGTGGCGGTCAGGCCGATGTGGGTGGCGCTTCGGAAGTGGTCGAGGATGTCGCGCCAGGCCGAGTCCTCGGCCGCGCTGCCGCGGTGGCATTCGTCGATCACCACCAGATCGAAGAAGTCGGGCGAGAACTGCCGGTAGATGTGGCTCGCCTCGTCGGTGCCGGTGACCGCCTGGTAGAGCGACAGGTAGATCTCGTAGCTCTTGTCGATCCGGCGGCCGGTGATCTTGGTCATCGCCGCGCCGAAGGGCTTGAAGTCGTTGGTGCGGGTCTGGTCGACCAGGATGTTGCGGTCGGCCAGGAAGAGGATGCGCTTCTTCTGCCCGCTCTTCCACAGCCGCCAGATGATCTGAAAGGCGGTGTAGGTCTTGCCGGTGCCGGTGGCCATGACCAGCAGGATGCGGCCCTGCCCGCGCGCCACCGCCTCGACGGTGCGGTTGATCGCGTTGAGCTGGTAGTAGCGCGGCGCGCGGCCGCTGCCGTCGTCGTGATAGGGCGCCACGGCGCGCGCCTGCTGCTCGCTGTCCAGGCCGCGCCACTGGCACCAGCGCCGCCAGAGCTCCTCCGGCGTCGGAAAGGCGTCCAGGCCCAGCTCCGTCTCCATCCGGTCGCCGGGGTGGCCGGTGCCGCTGCGGTCATGGAACAGGAAGCCGCGGCCGTTGGTCGAGAAGACGAAGGGCACCTGCAGCGATTCGGCATAGTCCAGCGCCTGCTGCATGCCGGCGCCGACCGCCAGCGTGGCCTTCTTGACCTCGATGACCGCGATCGGCTGGTTCGGCAGGTGGTAGAGCACGATGTCGGCGCGCCGCCCGTTGCCACGGGTGTGCAGCCGGCCGCGCACGATGATGCGGCCCTTGGTGAAGCTCACCTGCTCGCGCACCTGGCGCCGCAGATCCCAGCCGGCCTGCTGCAGCGCCGGAATGACGAACTGGGTGCTGATGTCCTGCTCGGACAGCGTGGTCAGGTCCATGTCCATGCGGTCGATTCCCCCTGAATGTCTTGATGGTGCATTCGGGTGCAGATTGTCTGCTCTCGCACCGCCGGGCGACATCACCGCGTCACTGCAGCGTCTCCGCGGCCGTGATCTGGGTCGCGGCGGCCGGCTCGGCTTCAGATCACCGGCGCCCTCGGCAGCGCCGCATCCAGCGCCATCAGCCGCGGGCGCAGCTGCATCCAGCTGGTGCGGGTGGGGCTGTAGACCAGGTGCATCGCCAGGCCGGGCTGGGAGAGCAGGGTGCGCACGCCCAGCGCCTCGGTGCCGCCCATGACCAGCACCTCGTCGGCCTGGCCCGGGATCTGCAGCTGGCGCCGGGTGCTGTTGCCGGCGGCCAGCAGCAGCGAGCCGCGCCGCGCCAGATCCGGCCCGCGTGCGACCGAGCCGGCATGCGCGATCACCCGGCTGGTGGCGATGTCGAACACGCAGGCCGCCTGCACGCCGCTGAGCGCATGCAGCTCCAGCGCGAAGCGCTCCATCGGCGTGGCCTGGGCGGCCAGGGCCGGGCGATCGGCGCCGGTCGGCGGCATCGGCTGCGGCGCGCTGCTGGCGCTGGCCGGCGGGAAGGGCGACAGCAGCACGCCGGTGCCGTCCGGGCGGCGCGCATGCTCGATCTGGTTCCAGCGCTCGCCCAGCAGGGTCCAGGCCTCGGCCGGCCGACTGACCGGCGCTGACAGCCGGCAGTCCAGCCCGCTGCCAAGCCCCAGGCCGGCGATCAGGCCGGTCATCGCCGCATGGCTGCCGGCGGCCAGCGGCATCAGCTGCAGATGCCGGCACTGCCACTGCGGATGAAAGAGCAGCTCGCGCAGCGGCTGCAGCGCATCGCCCAGCGCATGCGGCGGCAGGTCGCCCACCAGCACCACCGCCAGCGTCGCACGCGACAGCAGCACCCGCGTCAGCGCGGCGCGGGTCGGGCTGTCGGCGTCGATGTCGGTGCTGTAGAGCCGCACCCGCCGGCCCTGGCTGCCGGGACAGTCGACATGGTCGATGCCCGCCAGCGTGGTGCCGTAGCTCTGCCGGCGCACATGCAGCCGCTCGACCGGCTGGCCGGCGGCCGCAGCCACCGCGTGCAGCATGCGCCGCGCGCCGCGGCTGGCGATGTCGTGCAGCACGATGTAGCTCGGGCGCAGGAACTCGAGCTGCTGCTGCAGCGCCTCGGCGGGCTCGCAGGACACGAACAGCTCGCGGGTGTGGTTGCCCACCGCCCGGCCGATGTCGGCCGGCTCGTCGAGATAGTCGCGCACGCTGCGCTGGATCTGGGTCTGATGGAGGTCGTCGTCGTCGCGCACGTCCACAGGCGGGCGCGACGATGGATGACCTGAGCTCGAAAACATGGCCGGTGTCTCCTGGAGGGAACGCTGTGGCGGCACGCGGCCGGGACAAGCGGAGGAGCCGGCGTGGAACGATCGCGTCTCATCCTATCATCCGGGCCTTGATTTCATATCGTGCGCCAGCATGTCTTCCAATTCTTTCACTTCCGAACCTGATGCGCTGCCTGTCGTGATCGTCGGGGCCGGCCTGGCCGGCTTGACGGTGGCCCTGCATCTGGCTGCCACGCATCGCGTGATCGTGCTGGCCAAGCGCCAGCTCGGCGAGGCGGCCACCGCCTGGGCCCAGGGCGGCATCGTCGGCGTGCTGGGGCGCGACGACAGCATCGACAGCCATGTGCGCGACACCCAGGACGCCGGCGCGGGCCTGGTCGACGAGCACACCGCGCGCTTCATCGCCGAGCGCAGCGCCGAGGCCGTCGTGTGGCTGGTCGAGCGCGGCGTGCCGTTCTCGCCCGATCCGGACGGCCCGCTGGGCCTGCACCTCACGCGCGAGGGCGGGCACGCGGTGCGCCGCATCGCGCATGCGGCCGATGCCACCGGCTTTGCGATCCACCAGGCGCTGCTGGCCGAGGTGGCGCGCCATCCCAACATCGAGCTGCGCGAGCGCTGGATGGCGATCGACGTCATCACCCCGCGCCATCTGCACAGCGACGCGGCGCCGCGCTGCCACGGCGTCTATGTGCTCGACATCGACAGCCAGCGGGTCGAGACGATCGCCACCCGCGCGGTGGTGCTGGCCAGCGGCGGCGTCGGCAAGGTCTACCGCTACACCAGCAATCCCGACACCGCCACCGGCGACGGCATCGCGATGGCCTGGCGCGCGGGCTGCCGGACCGCGAACATGGAGTTCATCCAGTTCCACCCGACCTGCCTCTACCACCCGCAGGACCGCAGCTTCCTGATCACCGAGGCGCTGCGCGGCGAGGGCGCGCACCTGAAGCTGCCCGACGGCACCCGCTTCATGCCGGCGCACGACGCCCGCGGCGAGCTGGCACCGCGCGACATCGTCGCCCGCGCGATCGACTTCGAGATGAAGAAGCACGGCCTGGACCATGTGTGGCTGGACGCGACGCATCTGGGCGAGGTCTTCCTGAAGGAACACTTCCCGACCATTCACGCGCGCTGCCTGGCCCTGGGCATCGACATCGCGCGCCAGCCGATCCCGGTGGTGCCGGCGGCGCACTACACCTGCGGCGGCGTGGTCACCGACCTGCACGGGCGCACCGACCTGCCGGGCCTCTACGCGGTCGGCGAGACCACCTACACCGGCCTGCACGGCGCCAACCGGCTGGCGAGCAACTCGCTGCTGGAGTGCGTGGTGCTGGGCAAGACCTGCGCCGAGACCATCGTCGCGGCGCCGCGCGCCGAGCAGCCGCTGCTGCCGGCCTGGGACGAGAGCCAGGTGCACAACGCCGACGAGCAGGTGGTCATCGCGCACAACTGGGACGAGCTGCGCCTCTTGATGTGGAACTACGTCGGCATCGTGCGCACCACCAAGCGGCTGGAGCGTGCGCTGCACCGCATCCAGCTGCTGCGCGACGAGATCGACGACTACTACGCCAACTTCCGCGTCGACCGCGACCTGCTGGAGCTGCGCAACCTGGTCGACTGCGCCGAGCTGATCGTGCGTTCGGCGCTGATGCGCCAGGAGAGCCGCGGCCTGCACTACAGCCGCGACTTTCCCGACCCGCTGCCGGTGAGCTTCCCGACCGTGCTGGTGCGTCCGGCGCGCAGCCGGCGCGGCGCCGGCCTGGCGGGGCTGGGCATGGGGCTGGTGTCGCCCTCGGTGCCGCGTCCGCCCTCGGCGACCGGCCTGTGTGGCTGAGACGGCGGAAGGATTGAAATCAGGCGTTCAACGGGTATTAATATTTCGTTCAACAAGCGGCTAGAATCTTAATTCTTTCTTTCAGCCGCTGGGCCCTGCCACGTCCGTGCAGGGCCGGAACGATCTTCATGTCCAGCTCACGCCCGCAAACGCACACCCGACCGCTGACGGTCCTGACCTCGCTGTTCTTCATGTGGGGTCTGATCACCTCGCTGAACGACATCCTCATCCCGCACCTGAAGGCGATGTTCTCGCTGAGCTATGTGCAGGCGATGCTGATCCAGTTCTGCTTCTTCGCGGCCTATTTCCTGGTCTCGGTGCCGGCGGGCCGGCTGCTGCAGCGCCTGGGCTACCAGCGCGGCATCGTCACCGGGCTGTGCATCGCCGCGGTGGGCTGCCTGATGTTCGGTCCGGCCGAGAGCCTGCACTCCTATCCGCTGTTCCTGGGCGCGCTGTTCGTGCTGGCCGCGGGCATCACGCTGCTGCAGGTGGCGGCCAATCCCTATGTGACGCTGCTGGGCCGTCCGGAGACGGCCTCGAGCCGGCTGAACCTGACGCAGGCCTTCAACTCGCTGGGCGCGACGCTGGGCCCCTTGCTGGGCGCAGTGCTGATCCTGGGCGCTGCCGATCAGGCCGCCTCGGCGGCGCAGGGCGGTGACAGCGTGCAGGGCCCGTACCAGGCGCTGGCCGCGGCGCTGTTCGTGCTGGCGCTGGTGATGGCAATGTTCCGCCTGCCCGACGCCCGCGAGATCGAGCGCGCCGCCGAGCAGGCCGGCCCCGGCGACCTGCCGGCCGGCGAGCGCGGCCGCCTGATGGCGCACCGCCATCTGGTGCTGGGCGCGGTGGCGATCTTTGCCTATGTGGGCGCGGAGGTCAGCATCGGCAGCTTCCTGATCAACCTGATGGCCGATCCCTCGATCGCCGGTCTGGACCATGTGCAGGCGGGCAAGTACCTGGCGCTGTACTGGGGCGCGGCGATGGTGGGCCGCTTTGCCGGCAGCGCGATCATGCGTCGCATCCAGGCCAGCCGGGTGCTGGCGCTGGTGGCGGCGGCCAATGTGGTGCTGATCGGCGCGGCGATCGCGCTGGGCGGCCCGGCGGCGATGTGGCTGCTGCTGGCCACCGGCCTGATGAACTCGGTGATGTTCCCGACCATCTTCTCGCTGGCGCTGGAAGGTCTGGGCGCGCTGACCAGCCGGGGCTCGGGCCTGCTGTGCATGGCCATCGTCGGCGGCGCGATCGTGCCGCTGCTGCAGGCGCTGGTGGCCGATCATGTCGGCCTGCTGGTGTCCTTCGCGGTGCCGCTGGTCTGCTATGTCTACATCGCGCACTACGGCGCGGCCGGGCACCGTCCGGTGGCGGTCGAGTCCGCCGAGCCGCCGCCGGCCGGTGCCGCGCTGGGCGCTGCGGCCTGAACCGCCAGAACGGTCTGAACGCGGATCAGCGGCGGGCGCGCATCGCGATGCGTGCCTGCACGAACTCGAACGCGTAGGTCACCGCCTCGCCGATCGTCTGCTCGATCGCGAGGCGTTCCTTTTCGGTCAGGTAGAAGTTCAGGTCCACCGTGTGGCGGATGTAGCGCGAGCCCAGCCGGTTGAGCGCGACGCAGGCCACGTCGGGCAGCGCGTCGGCCTCGAGGTAGGGATAGTTCGGCGCCAGTCGGCTGACCGCGTCGAAGACCGGGCGCTCGTAGTGGTTGTGGACCGAGGTGAAGTCGATGTTCGTCGTCATGGCCAGGTCGGAGGTCGGGTCGTGAAGTCGGATGCAGGATCCGTCTTCATCGGCCCGGCCCGGACCTGACTTGAACCGCTTCGGCCCGCGCCGCCGGCTCAGGCTGCGCCGATGTTCGGCACGAAGCCCTGGGCCGGCCTGGCGATCGCGGCCGGGTTGGCCTTGACGAAGTCGAGCATGCGGTCGATGCAGCCCAGCGCCTGCGAGCGCACCGGCTCCTCGACATGGATCTCGCCGCTGCCCTTCTCCAGGCAGTCGATCACGCCCTGCAGCGCGTTCATCGCCATCCACGGGCAGTGCGCGCAGCTCTTGCAGGTGGCGCTGTTGCCGGCAGTCGGCGCCTCGATCAGGCGCTTGGTCGGTGCGGCCTGCTTCATGCGGTGGAACATGCCGTTGTCGGTGGCGACGATGAACTCGGGCGCGTCCATCTCGATGACCGCCTTGAGCAGCTGCGCGGTCGAGCCGACCACGTCGGCCTGCTCGACGACGCTCTGCGGCGACTCGGGGTGCACCAGCACCTTGGCCAGCGGATGCTCCTGGCGCAGCAGCTCCAGCTCGGTGCCCTTGAACTCGTTGTGCACGATGCAGTCGCCGCTCCACATCAGCATGTCGGCGCCGGTCTGGCGCTGCACATAGCTGCCGAGGTGGCGGTCCGGCGCCCACAGGATCTTCTTGCCCTGCGCATGCAGGTGGCCGACGATGGACAGCGCGCAGGAGCTGGTGACCATCCAGTCGGCGCGGGCCTTCACCGCGGCGCTGGTGTTGGCGTAGACCACCACGGTGCGGTCCGGGTGCGCGTCGCAGAAGGCGGCGAACTGGTCGGCCGGGCAGCCCAGGTCGAGCGAGCAGGTCGCGTCCAGGTCGGGCATCAGCACCCGCTTCTCGGGACTGAGGATCTTGGCGCTCTCGCCCATGAAGCGCACGCCGGCCACGATCAGGGTCTGCGCGGCATGGTCGCGGCCGAAGCGCGCCATCTCGAGCGAGTCGGACACGCAGCCGCCGGTCTCGACCGCCAGGTCCTGCAGATCGCCGTCGACGTAGTAGTGGGCCACCAGCACCGCGCCGCGCTCCTTCAGCAGCATGCGGGCGCGCTCCTTCAGGTGAGCGCGCTCGTCGCGGGTCAGCGGCTTGGGGGCCTTGGCCCAGGCCAGCGCGGTGCAGCTCTGGCCGCTGGCGTCCTGGCGGGTGTAGTCGAATTGGAGTCCGTTCATGGTCGGTCTGGATCGTCGGTCTGGAGCGCGATCCTAGCCGAGACTCAGCAGCCCTGATGGCGCGCCACCGCCGCCTGCCAGCGCGAGGCCGACAGATCGCCGAACTGGCGGTCGATGCACACCAGCAGCAGCAGGTCGGTGCGCTGCGGCATCGGCAGCATCAGATGGTGATGCTCGGCATCGGACCAGAGCAGCTCCTGCAGCGCCTCCTGCGCAGGCTTGGGCGCGTCCGGCCCCAGACCGGCCTGCCACATCGCGCTGCCCTGACGGGCGGCCCGCTCGGCCAGGTCCGCGGCGCGCTCGGTGAGGGCCTGCAGCGACAGCAGCTCGGCCGAGCCGCTCTCCACCAGCGCGGCAGCGAGCACGCCCGGGCCCATCGCCGCCAGCTCCAGCAGGCGCTCCACGCGCGAGAAGTCCAGCGATCCGGCCGGATCGTCCTGTTCGTCATGCGGCGCGTCGTGCAGCGGCGGCAGCTCGGACGTCGCGATCGGTGGGTTGATCGGTGGGGCGATGGGGGCGGTCTGGACGGGCGTGGCGGGCATGGGCGGGGAAATGGGGGTCTCGGTCGTGGCGCGCAGCCGGGCCAGCAGCAGGCGGGTCCAGTCCGGATCGGCGCTGCTGCCGGGGTGCTCGATCACCCGGACATTCAGGCCGCGCGGCCACAGCGCCTGGCGAAGCGGCTCGCCGCGGCCGGGCGGCTCGGTCGGCACCAGCATCTGCAGCACCGGGCCGCGCCAGTGGTCGGGACGCAGGCCTTCGCGGATGCGTCGCACCAGGTCCTTGTCGCGGCGGGAGCCGGCCAGCACCAGCGCGGTGCCGGCGCGCGCCAGCAGATCCAGCGCCAGGCCGAGCGCGCGGGCATCCTCGGGCGAGGCCTCGACCTGCAGCACGCCCAGCCAGATGCCTTCCGGCGTCGGCAGCACGGTGCCGCGCAGCAGGGCCAGCGGGGTCTCGGGCTGGCTCTCGTGCAGCAGCACCACCTCGGACAGGCGGGTGCCGGCGCCGTGGGCCAGGGCCTGCAGGCTGAAGCCCGGCCAGCTGCCGTGCGGATCCCAGGCCACCAGGCAGTCGCCCGGCATCGGGGCCTCGCGTGGGAACAGGCTGTCGAGCGGCGGGGCCTCCGGCTGCGCGGCCCCGGTGCGCAGTTCGCGTCGCACCGACATCACACCAGCACCTGCTGGGCCTCCATGATGCGGTAGCGTGTCATCGCGAGATTGCTGCGCAGCTTGTCGAGCACCGACAGGATGAACAGATCGGGATGGGCGCGCAGCGTGCGCAGGATGTGGTAGCGGCTGCCGGCGGTCACCAGGATCTCCTCGAGCGGATCACCCGGGCGCGAATGGCCGAGCTGCCGCAGCGTGCGCCGGTGCGTCTTCCAGATCTCGGAGGCGGCCAGCGCGGCGCGGTCGATGTCGGGGCCGGGCGCGGGGCAGGCCACCACTGCGCCGGTGGCGCCATTGACCAGCGCGACGAAGATCAGCCCGTCGAGCACCGTCAGCTCGTCGAGCACCGCGCGGGCGCGCCGGGCGTCGATGCGCGGTTCGATGCCCGACTGCAGGCTCATCGGCGCGCTGACCGGGCCGAAGTCGCTGACCGGCGCGGCCGGCGGTGGCGACAGCGGCGCCAGCGGCGACATCAGCGTGGTCGGTGCCTGGCCGACGAACACCATCGAGGGCGTCGGCGAGGAGACGAGCGGCGCCGGTTCAGGCAGCGGCATCGGGGCGCTGGCGCTGGTCAGCGACGCCGGCGCGCTGGGCGTGGCCTGCTCGGTGCGCAGCTTCTGCCAGTGCGCGAGCATGCGGTTCCAGACCACGCTGGCGCTGGTGAGCGATTCGCAGATCGCCTCGACCCGCACCTGGTCGGGCCAGTCGAGCTGCTGGATGCGCTGCATCAGCGCGCTCGAGCTGACCGGCAGCATGAACAGCAGGTTGCGGCACTGCCAGTGCAGGCTGTGGGTGGCCTGGCGGATGTCCTCGAGCATCGAGGCGATGTCGGCCGGCGCCATCGGGCCGATGATCACCACCGACAGGTCGGAGCGCTCCATCAGCGCGATCTGCACCTCGGCGGCATCGCGGCCCTCGGCCTGGATGTCGGCGTAGTAGATCTTCAGCGTGTCGTCGGTGCGGCGCGGCAGCGTGGTGCGCTCGATGTCGGCCAGCGGCGCCAGGCTGGTCTGGTCGCGCATGTGCAGCCGCTCGATCGGCTGGCCGCTGGCGTCGGCCAGCGCACGGATGACGGCCGCGGCCCACATGTGGGACGGATCGCAGATGGTGATGAGCTTCTGGCGGACGAAGGTGTCCTTGCGGCTGCCGGCGAAATGGGTGCGCATCGCCTGCGCGGGCGAGCCCTTGACCAGCAGCTCGTCGCGGTGCGGATCGACCGCGGGCGGCTCGGCGGGCATGCAGTCCTGCTCGTCGGCCACATCCATGATGGTCGTCGAGATGAAGTCCGCGTCCTGACGGTCAGGCGCCGGGTCGTCCTTGTGGCGACTGGCGCGACTGACCGCCTCCCGCAGCGGTGTGAGGTCGCCAAAGAGGCTCTTGAGCATGTTCTTCTCGGGGGTCTTCCGGGTGCGATGTCTGTCCGAAGAGGTTCCGATGGATGATTTCGGCACGGCGCTACTTTAGTGCCTGAAACCTTGTGCTGGCTGATTCCGAGTGAAAGTTCATGCTGCAATCTTTTGTGTTGCATCGGCCTCTTGACTTCGCGTGATTCGATTGGGAACAAAAAATCACCGGTACCCCGTTCGTGATGGTGTAGGTGTTGGGTGACATGTCCCTTCATGGGCCGGGCCTGCATTCCCGGGCACACTGCGGGCCGTGCCCCGTTTCCTGACCCTGATCTGCCCCCGTCCATGCCTGACCTGATGCTTTTCCGTCTGCCGCTGCGCGCGCTGCTGTCTGCGCTGCTCGGGCTGGCGCTGCTGCTGCCCGCGCTGGTGCGCGCCGAGGACTTTCTCGAGCCTGACCGCGCCTTCCGTCTCGAGGTCGAGCTGCTCGACGCCCGCACGCTGGGGGTGCGCTACACCATCGCGCCCGGCTACTACCTGTACCGCGAACGCCTGGCGCTGCAGTCCGAGCCGGCCGGGCTGGCGCTGGCGGGCGTGCCGCTGCCGCAGGGCGAACGCAAGTACGACGAGACCTTCCAGAAGGAGCTGGAGGTCTACCACGACCGGCTGGCCTTCGGCGTCGATCTGGGGCCGCTGCTGGAGGCGGCGCGTGCCGCACCGGGCGGTCCGGTGCGCATCACGCTCGGCAGCCAGGGCTGCGCCGACAAGGGGCTGTGCTATCCGCCGCGGCGCCAGGTCCTGCAGCTGGAGCTGAAGGACGGCGGTGCGGCCGGTCTGCAGGCGCTGGCGGTGCGGCTGCTGCCGGAGCAGGAGGACGGAACGCTGGTGCCGCTGGAGGACTTGCCGGGCACCGATCGGTCGCAGGGCCTCGGCGGCGTGGGTGGCGCGATCGGCGACCGCTTCGCCGCCGCGCTGGGCTCGGGCAGCCTGCTGACGGTGGCGGCGGTGTTCGCGCTGGCCGGCCTGCTGCTGTCCTTCACGCCCTGCGTGCTGCCGATGGTGCCGATCCTGTCGTCGATCATCGTCGGGCAGGGCGAGCCGGTGTCGCGTGCGCGCGGCCTGGGCCTGTCGCTGGCCTATGCGCTGGGCATGGCGCTGGTCTATACCGCCTTCGGCGTGGCCGCCGGCCTGGCCGGCGAAGGGCTGGCCGCGGTGCTGCAGACGCCCTGGGTGCTGGGCGGCTTCGCGCTGCTGCTGGTGCTGCTGTCGCTGTCGATGTTCGGGCTCTACGAACTGCAGATGCCGGCGGCGCTGCAGTCGCGTCTCAGCCAGGCCGGCAGCGGCCTGCGTGGCGGGCGCCATGGCGGCGTCTTCCTGCTGGGCGGGCTGTCGGCGCTGATCGTCGGGCCCTGCGTGGCCGCGCCGCTGGCCGGCGCGCTGGTCTACATCAGCCGCACCGGCGATGTGGTTCTGGGCGGGCTGGCGCTGTTCTCGATGGCGATCGGCATGAGCGTGCCGCTGCTGCTGGTGGGCCTGTCGGCCGGATCGCTGCTGCCGAAGGCCGGCGCCTGGATGGCGTCGGTCAAGCATGTCTTCGGCGTGCTGCTGCTGGGCGTGGCGCTGTGGATGGTGCTGCCGCTGCTGCCGGCGGTGGTGGCGATGATCGGCTGGGGCGCGCTGGCGCTGGCGCTGGCCGGGGTGCTGTGGCGGGCGGCGCGGCCCGGATCCGGCGGTCTGGCCGTGCGGGCGCTGGCGCTGGTCTGCGCGCTGCTGGCGCTGGCGCAGTGGGGCGGCGCGGCCAGCGGCGGGCGCGATGCGCTGGCGCCGCTGGCGCATCTGGGCGTGAATCTGGGCCTGGGCGGCGTGCCCGCTGGCGAGCCGGTGCATTTCCGTCGGGTGCGCACGCTGGCCGAGCTGGAGACGGCGGTGCGCGAGGCCGGCCGGCCGGTGATGTTCGACTTCTATGCCGACTGGTGCGTGTCCTGCAAGGAAATGGAACGCTACACCTTCACCGACCCGCGGGTGCGCGAGCGCCTGGCCGGCGTGCTGCTGCTGCAGGTGGACGTGACCGCCAACCATCCCGACGACCGCGAGCTGCTGCGCCGCTTCGGCCTGTTCGGGCCGCCGGCCATCCTGTTCTTCGACGCGGCCGGGCGCGAGCAGTCCGAGCGCCGGGTGATCGGTTTCCAGAAGGCCGACGACTTTCTCGCCAGCCTGGAGGCGGCCGGCATCCGCTGACGCCTGCTGACCCGGCGATGGACCCGGCGATTCCGACCTGACGCCGGGCTGACGCTGCGCCAGGGTGCCGTCAGCCCGGCGTGGCATCGTCGCGGACCTTTTCACCATCCCGGCCTCGAGACTCGAGAGGAGAGCTTCCGTGACGACCGACCTGATCCCGACCTGCGACCTGTGCGACCGTTTCAAGGGCGACACCAGCGGCGACTTCCGCGTGCTGCCGCCGGTGTTCCGCGAGTTCGGCGGCCGTGCCGCATTCAGCGGCACCGCGGTGACCGTCAAGTGCTTCGAGGACAACACCTCGGTCAAGGCGCTGCTGGAGGGGCCGGGCGAGGGCCGGGTGCTGGTGGTCGACGGTGCCGGCTCGCTGCGCCGCGCGCTGGTGGGCGGCAACATCGGCGCGGCGGCGGCGCGCAACGGCTGGGCCGGCGTCATCGTCGACGGCTGCGTGCGCGATGTGGCCGAGCTGGCGGTCTGCGATGTCGGCATTCGCGCGCTGGCGCTGATGCCGCTGCCCACCGAGCGGCGCCAGCCCGGCCTGCTCGACCAGCCGGTGCAGATCCAGGGCGTGACGGTGCGCCCCGGCGACTGGATCTGCGCCGATGCCGACGGCATCGTGGTGATGGGCGCGCGCCCCGCCTGAACCGGGTCCGGTACCCGAACCCCGCACCGTACCCGGAGTCCGTGCACCGTGCAGACTGCACGGACCCCTGCTTACAGACAGGGCGAACAGGGCCGAAATAGGGCGCATGACCGAGACCCTGCTGTGCGCCATCGCCAGGCCCGACAGTGCTGCCGACGAGGCGGCGGGTGGGCTGCCGCCGGCGGCGGCCGGGTCCGTTCAGGGGCTGGCGCTGCCGGCAGCGCCGGTGCTGCTGTCGCAGCTGCGCAGCGAGGCCCCGGCCGCGCTGTCCCGTCTGGCGGCCGCGCTGGACGCCCCGAGCTGCGCACTGCTGATGCAGTGCGCGATCTCGCTGGGCCTGGGGCCGCCGGGCGGGCGCCGTTCCACCTTCGAGGCGGCTGTCGACGCCTTCGGCGTGCGCCGTGCGGTCGATCTGTTCGGCACGCTGGCGCTGGTGGGTCAGATGCGTGCGCTGGCGCAGCAGCGAGACGGCGCGGGCGGTCCTTGCGCGTCCTGGGCCGGCTTCTGGGAGCACAGCCTCAACCGGGCGCGTGTGCTGGCCTGGCTGGCCCGCCGGCATGGCGGCGAAAGCGCCGATCTGGCGCTGGGCTTCGGCCTGCTGTGCGACAGCGCAGTGGCGCTGATGATGCTGGAGCTGCAGTCGCCCAGCTATCGGGTCACGCTGGCCGAGGCCAATCTCGGGCACCGTCCGGTCACCGAGGTCGAGCGCAGCCGCCACGGCATCGACCATGCCGAAGTGGCCGAACGCCTGGCGCTGCACTGGGGGCTGGACGCCGGTCTGGCCGGCGCGGTCGGGCGGCATCATGATGCCCGGGTGCTGACGCCCGAGCCCTCGTCGCCGGAGCAGCCCTGCCGTGTGCGGCTGCTGGTCGCGCTCGGCCTGGTGGCCGACCGCATGACGGTGCGGCCGGCCGCGCGTCATCGCCAGCATGTCGAGTGGCAGCGCGGCGGTGCGATGGCCCTGCATGTGCTGGGCCTGAGCCTGCAGGACTACGACGACTGGCTCGACGAGGTCAGCGTGCAGGCCACCCTGGGCGGGCGCGGCTGACCCAGGTCGGCGCGCTCAGGGCCGCACCACCTCCAGCAGCCGGTCCAGGCCGCCGGATTCGATCGCCACCATCGCACGCTCGCGCACCGCCGGCTTGGCGTGATGCGCCACCGACAGGCCGACCGCGCCCATCATCGGCAGATCGTTGGCGCCGTCGCCCATCGCGATGGCCTGGCGCGGGTCGATGCCGTGCTGCGCGCACAGGGCCAGCACCGTGCGGCGCTTTTCCTCGCCGTCGCAGATGTCGCCCCAGTCCTGGTCGAGCACCCGGCCGGTGAGGCGTCCGTCGGCGTCGACCTCGAGCAGGTTGCTGCGGGTGTGGTCGATCTGCAGCAGATCGCGCAGCCGGTCGGTGAAGAAGGTGAAGCCGCCCGAGACCAGCACGATCTTCAGGCCGGCGGCCTGGCAGGTGCGCACCAGCGTCTCGGCGCCGGGGTTCAGGCGCAGCCGCTCGGTCCAGACCGCCTCCAGCGCCGACACCGGCACGCCGGCCAGCAGCGCCACGCGCCGGCGCAGGCTGTCCTTGAAGTCGGTGATCTCGCCGCGCATCGCCGCGGCGGTGATCGCGGCGACCTCGGCCTTGCGGCCGACCGCGTCGGCGATCTCGTCGATGCACTCGATGTTGATCAGCGTCGAGTCCATGTCGAACGCGATCAGGCGGAAGTCGCTCAGCCGCAGCGGCGGCTCGAAGCCGCGCACCACCAGGCCCGGCGCGATCTCGCGCGCGGCCGGCAGCACCCGCATCGACAGGTCGATGGCGCGCACGTCCTTGGTGAGCCGGCCGATCGAGACACGGTCGACGCCGGTGGCGGCGATCTCGCGGATGGTCGTCATGTCGACGCCGCCGGAGACCTCCAGCAGCGCGCGGCCCCGGTTCAGCGCCACGGCTGCGCGCATGTCGTCGAAGGAGAAGTCGTCGATCAGCACGCTGGTGGCGCCGGCGTCCAGCGCCTCCTCCAGCTCGGCGAGGTTCTCGACCTCGATCTGGATGCTCACGCCCGAGTCCAGCGCCTGCGCGGCCTTCAGCGCCGCGGTGATGCCGCCGGCCGCGGCGATGTGGTTCTCCTTGATCAGGATGCCGTGCCACAGCGCCATGCGCTGGTTGGCGCCGCCGCCGACGCGCACCGCGTACTTCTGCGCCTGGCGCAGGCCGGGCAGGGTCTTGCGGGTGTCGAGCACCACGCAGCCGTTCGGGTTGGGGCTCAGTCCGGCGATCGCGTCGACATGCTGGCGGGTCACGGTGGCCACCGCCGAGAGCATCTGCAGGAAGTTCAGCGACGAGCGCTCGGCGCTGAGCAGCGCGCGTGCCGGCGCATCGATGCGGCACAGCTCGGTGCCGGCCGTGAAGCGCGCGCCCTCGGCCACCGCCCAGTCGACGCGGATCGAGGCATCGCAGCCGTGCATGCAGCCATCGAACCAGTCGCGGCCGCACAGCACGCCGTCCTCCTTGGCGACCACGCGGGCCTGCACGCGGCGGTCGGCCGGCACCAGCTCGGCGGTCCAGTCGCAGCGGCCGATGTCCTCTTGCAGCGCGTCGCGGATGTTGCGTGCGCGTGCGGCTTCCAGGGTCTCGTTGTCTTCGAAGTGCATGGCGGGTCGTCGGGGGAGCGGTGAAAACGGGCAGTAGCGGACGGGTCGCGAGCGTAGCAGGTCCGCGGGATGAATCCTGTTTCAGATATTTCAAATTCCCGGAGGCAAAAGCCGGGCCTGAATCGAGAAATCACTTTTGGCCGCGGTTTCTGTGTCCGGGTCGGAATACCCCCGAGTACCTTGGGGTGATCTTCCTAAGATCGCCCGATCATGAGTTTCAAGCTGTTCCAGGCCTACATCCTGCTGACCTTCTTCCGGCCGGTGGAGCTGTTCATGCCCGAGCTGGGCGAGCTGCGCCCGATGCTGTGGCTGTGGCTGCTGGCGGTGATCACCTCGGTGGTCGCCGCAGCCGCGAAGAAGGAAGCGGGTGCCCGTCCGATCCACTTCAAGCTGATCTTCGGGCTGTGGGCGCTGATCGGCGTGTCCAAGCTGCTGTCGCCCTGGCCGGGCGGCACGATGGAGGCGATCAGCGACTTCAGCACCTCGTCGATGCTGTTCCTGCTGGCGGCGCTGAACCTGACCACGCTGGAGCGGCTGAAGTCGACGATGAACGCGGTGGTGCTGGCGATGCTGCTGAACTGCGTCTTCGGCATCCAGGCCTATCACACCGGCGAGAACATGGACAAGCTGGTGCTGCGCCAGACCGCGCCTGCGCATGACAACGACGATCCGTCGACGATGCCGGATCTGAAGACGGTCATTCCGGCGCGTGACGATTCCGGCTGGTTCCTGTGGCGGCTCAAGAGCGTGGGCTTCCTGGCCGACCCGAACGATTTTGCCCAGGTGCTGGTGATGACGCTGCCGATGCTGTGGGGCGCGGGCTGGCGGCCGGACCGGCGGCTGAACAATCTGGTGCGGGTGATCGCGCCCGGTGCGCTCATGGTCTACGCGATCTTCCTGACCCAGTCGCGTGGTGCGCTGCTCGGGCTGGCCTCGCTGCTGTTCTTCGGCGTGCGCAAGGCCCTGGGCACGACCAGGACGGTGCTGCTGCTGGGCTCGATGGTGGCGGTGCAGCTGCTGGGAAACATGTCGGGCGGGCGGGAGTTCTCCGGCAAGGAGAAGTCGGCCGAGGAGCGCATCGAGTCCTGGGTGATCGGACTGGATCTGCTCAAGCGCAATCCGCTGTTCGGCGCGGGCTACGGCAACTACCTCGAATACAACTACCTGACGGCGCACAACTCCTTCGTGCTGTGCTTCGCCGAGCTGGGCCTGCTGGGCTACTTCGTCTGGATGGGCCTGATCGTGCTGACCTTCAAGGGCCTGAACCGCACGCTCGATCAGCTGCCGGCGGGCAGTCCGGCCTGGCAGACGGCCTCGCTGCTGCGCTCGTCGATGGTGGGCTATCTGACCTGCGCCTGGTTCCTGTCGCGCACCTACGGGCCGGCACTGTTCTTCCTGCTGGCGCTGTGCATCGGCGCCTGGCACTGCGCAGTGCGCTCGATGCCGACCCATCAGGTGCCTGCGCCGCTGCTCAGCATCGACTGGCGCCGCGACACGCTGCGGCTGATGGGTCTGACGATCTTCGGGGTCATGCTGTTCGTGCGCTCGCACTGATCGGGCGGCATACTCCGGATCCGACATGGATCTGAAACAACTGGACTATTTCGTGCACGTCGCCGAGCTGCGCAGCTTCAGCCGCGCCGCGGTGGTGCTCGGCATCGCGCAGTCGGCGCTGAGCCGGCAGGTGCGCGCGCTCGAGATCGAGCTGCGCGAGACGCTGCTGCTGCGCAACGGCCGTGGCGTGACGCTGACCGAGGCCGGCCAGCGCCTGCTCGAGCACAGCCTGGCCATCCTGCAGCGCGTCGGCGAGGCCCGCGCCGACATGGCCTCCAACCGCGACGAGCCGGTCGGCCGCATCACCATCGGCCTGCCGCCGACCATCGGCCGCCAGCTCACGCTGCCGCTGATCGACGGCTTTCGCCGCCGCATGCCCCGGGCCCGTCTGGCGGTCGTCGAGGGGCTGTCGACCCATATCGTCGAGTGGATCACCTCGGGCCGGGTCGATCTGGGCCTGCTCTACAACCCGGAGGCCCAGCCGGGTCTGGAGTTCGTGCCGCTGCTGGAGGAGCCGCTGTGCCTGGTGCAGCGTGCCGATGCGCCGGCCCCGGCCGGGCGCGGGCCGCTGTCGATGGCCGAGCTGGCCGATGCGAAGCTGGTGCTGCCCGAGCGCGCCCATGTGATCCGGCGCCTGCTCGAGACCCGTGCGATGCATGCCGGGCTGCAGCTCGACATCGCCTGGGAGGTCTCCAGCGTCGCGGCGATCATCGATCTGGTCTGTGCCGACTACGGCCAGGCGGTGCTGACCGCCAGCGCGGTGGCGGCTTCCGGCCGCGCGGACCTGCTGGCGGTGCGGCCGATTCTCGATCCGGGGTTGCGCAGCATCCTGTGCCGGGCGGTGTCGTCACGCCAGCGGCCCACGCCGCTGCTGCGCCAGGCGACCCGGCTGCTGTCGGATCTGGCACGCGGGCTGCCGCAGGCGGCGGCGGCCAGCTCGCTGCCGGGCTGAGCGCCGGGCCGATTTCTTGCGGAGGTGTCGTCGCGATGATTCCTGCCCCGATCCCGACCGACGAGGAGCAGCGCCTGCAGGCGCTGGCGCGCTGCGCCATTCTCGACACCGCCGCCGAGCCGCTCTATGACGAGCTGACCGCGCTGGCCGCCCGGCTGTGCGCCGCGCCGGCGGCGGCGATCACGCTGGTCGACCGGCATCGGCAGTGGTTCAAGTCGCGCATCAACATGCCGGTCAGCGAGACGCCGCGGGCGATCTCGGCCTGCGCGCACACCCTGCTGGGGGACGGGCCGCTGGTCTGCGAGGATGCCTTCCAGGACGCGCGCTTCCACGACAACCCGCTGGTGGCCGCCGACCGCAACCGCTTCTACGCCGGCGTGCCGCTGCGCCTGGCCAGCGGCGAGCGGCTCGGCGCGCTGTGCGTGTTCGATCACCGGCCGCGCCGGCTCGAGCCTGAGCAGCTGGAGATGCTCGAGCTGCTGGGCCGGCATGTCTCGCGCCTGCTCGATGAGCGCATCACCGCCGCCCAGCAGGTCGAGGCGCGGAAGGACAGCGACCGCATGATCGACCTGCATGCCGGCATGGCCGACGAGTCGCGCGGCCTGCTGGTCGCGGCCGAGCAGGCGCGGCTGGCGCTGGTCGAGCTGCTGGAGTCGCAGCGCCGCCTCGAGCAGGAGCTGCGCGAGAGCGAGCAGCATTTCCGCACCCTCGCCGACCAGGGCTCGGCGCTGATCTGGACCTCCGGCCTGGACATGGGCTGCGACTACTTCAACCAGCCCTGGCTGAACTTCACCGGCCGCACCCTGGCCCAGGAGCTGGGCAGCGGCTGGACCGAGGGCGTTCATCTGGAGGACATCGAGCGCTGCCTGCTGACCTACAAGGCGGCATTCGTCGCGCAGCGCAGCTTCAGCATGGAGTACCGGCTGCGCGCCGCCGACGGTCGCCACCGCTGGATCCGCGACGACGGCTCGCCTCGGCATGACAGCCAGGGCCGCTTTCTCGGCTTCATCGGCTACTGCTACGACATCACCGAGGCGAAGGAGCTCGAGTTCCGGATGCGGCGCTTCCATGCCGAGCTGGAGCAGCGGGTGGCCGAGCGCACCGCCGATCTGGCCACCGCCAACCGCGAGCTGGCCACCTTCACCTACACCGTTTCGCATGACCTGAAGGCGCCGCTGCGCGGCATCGACGGCTACAGCCGCATGCTGCAGCTGGTGCATGGCGATCTGCTCGACGACGGCGCGCGCGATCTGGTGGCGCGCATCCGCCACGGCGCGGGCCAGATGAACCAGCTGATCCACGACCTGCTGGCCTACTGCCATCTCGAGCAGCGTCAAGTGCGCTGCACCCAGGTCGATCTGGTCGACCTGGCGCGGCGGGCGATCGAGGCGCGCCGTGCCGACGATCCCGGCCTGGGCTCGGGGCCGGGTCTCGAGCGGGTGCTGCAGCTCGAGGTGCCGGACACGCCGGTCATGGCCTGTGCCGATGCCGACGGCCTGGCGATGGTGCTGCGCAACCTGATCGACAACGCGCTGAAGTTCAGTGCCCGCAGCCAGCCGCCGTGCGTGCGGCTGCGTGTCAGCCACGGCGAGGATGGCTGCGCTATGCTTTCTGTCCACGACAACGGCATCGGCTTCGACATGCAGTATCACGACCGGATCTTCGAGATCTTCCAGCGGCTGGAGCGCGCGGAGGCCTATCCCGGCACCGGCATCGGTCTGGCGATCGTGCGCAAGGCGATGCAGCGCATGGGCGGCCGGGTCTGGGCTCAGGGCGAGCCGGGCCGTGGTGCCGTCTTCCATCTGGAGATGCCGCAATGATCTCGAGCGAGCCGGTGCGCCGCGCCATCCTGCTGGTCGAGGACAACCCGATCGATCTGGACCTGACCCGGCGCGCCTTCGCGCGCAGCCAGCTGGTCAATCCGCTCGAGGTTGCCCGCGACGGCGCCGAGGCGCTGGCCTGGCTGGCGCGCTGGGAGGCTGGCGAACCGCTGCCGCTGGTGGTGCTGCTCGATCTGAAGCTGCCCAAGGTCGACGGGCTGGAGGTGCTGCGCCGCTACCGCGAGCATGCCCTGGCGCGCACCGTGCCGATCGTGGTGCTGACCTCCTCGGCCGAGGACTGCGACATCGCGCAGGCCTATGGCGACGGGGCGAATTCCTACATCGTCAAGCCGGTCGACTTCGACAAGTTCCTCGAGGTCACCTCGCAGATCAAGCTCTACTGGTGCCTGCTGAACCAGCCGCCGTCGGCACATCCGCCCGTCGTGCAGGGCCGTTCTTCCTGAGTCTGCGCGCCTGATCCTGTGGCCTTGCATGCCGGGCCGGCATAGCTGCTAGTCGCCGGTCTTGCTGGCGGATCGGGTTCGCGGCTGGCCCGCTGCGCCGCCTCGGCCCGGCCGAGGTCGCGCCGATCGGTCTGGGCTGCATGAACCTCAGCCATGCCTATGGCGTGCCGCCTGCGCCCGAGGCGGCGGCCGGCCTGCTGCTGCGCGCGCTCGATCTGGGCGTGAACCATTTCGATACCGCGGCGCTGTACGGCTTCGGCGCCAACGAGGAGCTGGTCGGCCGGGTGCTGGCACCGCACCGCCACCGCTTCACGCTGGCGAGCAAGTGCGGCATGACCGGGGTCGATGGCCGGCGCGCGCTACAACGGTGCCACCCAGACCGAGATCGACACGGAAGAGTTTCCGGCCTGAAACCACAGCGCTGAAACGACAGAGGCGGCCCGCAGGCCGCCTCTTGCTGCGCCGGGGCCAGACACGGCCCCGGGGCGACGATCACCAGAAAGCGCGAGAAGCCCCGTCCTTCAGGGCGGGGATGCAGAGCGCAGGCTCGCGCAGCGAGCCATTGGCTTGGTGGTCGAGTTTCCTGTGGCATGGTTGACTGTTTTTATATACAGTA